>JAEZBP010001158.1 GCA_023427125.1 Pseudomonadota bacterium
TGCCGCGGCATCACTGCCGGGCCCGCGGCGGCCTTGCTCAAGAGTGGAAGCTCACCGCCCAGTAGCCGAGCGTGAGGATCACCGGCGCGATCACGAAGAACACCTCGATCGCGCGGGCTCGCGGAAGGGACGACGTGGACATTGCCCGTAGCACGATGCACGCGGGATACCGCGCGCCCTGCCTCGTCGCGCCGCGCGGGCGGTGACTTGACCGAGCG
This sequence comes from Pseudomonadota bacterium, assembly GCA_023427125.1. Lineage (GTDB taxonomy): Bacteria > Myxococcota_A > Polyangia > Polyangiales > Sandaracinaceae > JAEZBP01. Next base: position 219 of record JAEZBP010001158.1, read on the forward strand.
CAAGCGGCGGTCGAGCTTCGGCCGATCCTCAACCCGGATTATTCACGAGCGCCAGGGGGCAGGCCGTGGTTCATCGAGGACGCTTGGTCGCACGCCGAAGCACGGCGAGGAGCGTAGTTTCCTTACGTGACGAGCGAGCATCGGACGTACGGCCAATGCTTCCGGCGAGATGCGGTGTGACACGGCGCACTCGAGAAGAATCCGGGTCAAGGAGTGGGCGCCGTCGGGCAGGTGAAGGGCATCGCGACGCGGCGCCACTCGACGCGGGTGTTTGCGGCGCGGCCTTCGGCGGTCGTGTTGGGCGCGATCGGGTGGTCCTCGCCGTAGCCACAGGCGACCACGCGTTCGGGCGCGACGCCTCGCTCGAGGAGCCGCGCTCGCAGCGCCTCGGCGATGACCTGCGACTGCCGCGCGTTGAACACGCCCATCCGCCTGCTGTCGGTGTGCACCTGGATCTCGAGCGTGATGTCGGCGCAAGCGAGGAGCCGACGCGCGAGCGCGTCGACGTGGCTCTCCGCGGTCACGGTGCCGGCGTAGAGATCGAAGGTGATCGGTCCGTCGATCGTGAGCCGATCCTCGAGCACCGACACGCCCTCGCCCTCGGCCGGGCACGCGGGTGGAGGAGGAGCCTCCACCGGCGGAGGAACGGGCGGCGGAGGCGGAGCCGGATCGCGCTCGCTCCCGCACGCCGCGAGCAAGATCATCGTCAGCGCGAGCCGTGTACGCATGCCGGAAGAGCGTACGCGATCGAGCGGCCCGCCTTCCCGCGATGCGCGCGTTCGTGTACGACGCGACGCATGAGAGCCCTCGTCCTCGTCGCGCTCACGCTCGGCTGCGGAGGCGCGCAGCCCGCCGCGCCCGAGGCGAGCTCGAGCGAGCCCCTCGCCTGCGTCGACGTGGCGCCACCGGCCCGCTCGGCCGCGGCCCAGCTCGCATGGATGATCGGCGCGTGGTCGAGCACCGACGAGGACGGCGCCGAGACGGTGGAGCGCTGGTGCGCCGGTGAAGACGGCTCGCTGCTCGGCGAGAACCGCACGATCGCGGGCGGCCGCGTGGTCCACACGGAGACGCTGCGCGTCGAGGCGCGCGGCGACGCGCTCGTCTACGTGGCGAGCCCGAGCGGGCAGGCCCCGACGGAGTTCATCGGCAGCGCGCGCTGCGGGAGCGAGCTCGGCAACTGCGCGGAGACCTGCGAGGCCGTGTTCTCGAACCCCGAGCACGACTTCCCGAACGAGATCACGTACGGGCGATGCCTGCAGAACGAGCTCTTGGTCGCGACGATCCGAGGCGGCGAGCGCCGCGCGTCCTGGACCTTCGAGCGCCAGCCTTGACGATTAGACTACTCGTCGTCGTCGTCGTCGCCGCCCTCGAGGGCCTTCGAGAGCTGCTCGGCGAGCTCCGGGTTCTCGCTCAGCATCCGCTGCGCCTGTTGGGCCAGCGCCTCGAGGTCGAGGGCGCCGAGCCCCGCCGTCCCGCCCATCTGCTCGAGCAGCTGCTGCGGATCCTCGGGCACGCCCATCCCGCGCATGCGCTCGGCGAGATCCTTGAACGCGCCGCGCTGGCTCATCTCCTGCGCGGCGCGCATCGCGGCGGCGAAGACGTCCTCGCCGGCCCCGGCCGCCCCGAGGTGCTTGCCCATGTCGGCGAGATCGCCGGCGTCGAGGCCGAAGGCGCGCAGCATGTCGCCCATCCCGCCGAGGCCCGCCGTCTCTTCCTCGATCTTCACCCAGTCGGCCGCCTCGCCGAGCTCCTCGATCGCCGCCTCCCAGGTGCGCGCCGCGAGCGTGTAGGAGCTCGGGTACACCGGCACACCGCGCGGCTCCTCGTGCGCCTCGAGCAGCTCGCCGAGGAGCTCCTCGAGGCGCGCGGCGAGCTCGCTCGGCTCGCTGCCGATGCCGATCTCGAGGTGCACGAGCGTCGCATCGTCGAGGGCGTCGATGCGAAATGCCTCCCCGTTGGCGCCGACCCGCTGGTCTTCTCCACCGGCAGCGGCGAGCGCTCCTCGCACGCTCCCCGCATCGATGCGCACGATCGCGACGGCCTGCTTGCTCATGACCGGGGTCGTAGCACGGACCGGCGCTCTCGACTCCAGGTCAGATGAGGCTGATGAGGCCCGCGCCGGCGTTGGCCGCCGTGAAGAGCGCGTCCCCGATCATGACCTGGCGGAAGAAGCCGCCGTGCGCGAGCCCGAGGCGCTTCACCCGCAGATCGATGATCAGCTGGCTGAGGTTCGCGACCGCGAGCGCCACGAACGCAGGCCAGCGCTCCGAGACCGGCAGCGCCAGCGACGCGAGCGCGAGCACCACGAACCCCGCGTTGATCCCGCCGAGGAAGCGGAACAGCTCCGCGGACACATCGCTCACCGGCCGCTCGCGGGTGGCTCGCGCCAGCGTCCGCTTCGGATGGATCGCGAAGTGCCAGAACGCTGCGGAGTGCCAGAGCGCGGTGAGGACGAGGATGGTCGAGGTCACCCGCGAGTTGTGACGCGAAAGCGCCGCGAGCTCAATCCCCGCTCTCGGCGCCCCGAAGATGCTCGAGGATGAGCTCGGCGACCGTCTGTCCATGGGTGAGCGGTCCCATGTGGCCGGCGTCCTCGAGCGTGACGAGCCTCCCCGCGGGCAGCGCGCGCGCGAGCAGGTCGCAGACGCGCCGCGCCGCGAGCGGTGAGCGCGCGCCCGACATGAGCAGCACGGGCATGGTCAGCCCGCGATAAGCCTCGAGCGGGGTTCGATCCGAGGTCAGCGAGCGGACCTCCTGGAAGACCTTGCGCCCGACCCTCAGGAAAGCCGCCCGCGCCGGCTCCGGGAGGCCACGCCACGCGCCCTCCCCCTGCCACCAGTCGATGAAGCGCTCGAGCCACGGCTCGCGGCCGCCGGCGGCGTCGTCGAAGAAGGTGCCGTCCGGATCGTAGTCCTCGAGGCTCGCGATGCCGTCGCGATCCCCCTCCGAGTAGAGGACGCCGAACGCGACGGGCTCGAAGAGCGCGAGCGAGATCACGCGCTCGGGCCGCCGCCCCGCGGCGGCGACGGCGCAGAGGCCGCCGTACGAGTGACCGACCAGGTGGTAGCGCTCCTCGAGCGCGTGGAGCACGCCCTCGAGCGCCGCGACGTCCTCGCCGAAGTGGAAGGGCGCATCGGCGGGGACGGGATCGCTGGCGCCCGAGCCGAGCAGATCGGGCGCGATCACCCGGCGCGCCGGCGCGACGCGACCGGAGCGACGAGACCACTGCCGCGACGAGAGGCCGCTGCTGTGTACCAGCACGACGGGGACACCCGCGCCCTGGTCGAGGTAGTGGACGCGTCGATCGCGGACGGTGATGAAGGGCACGGCAGCGGAGGATGTCAGACGACGCGGATCGCGTACACTCGCTCTCGCGCGGGGAGCTGGAGCAGGCGTGATGGCGAATCGGTTGGCTTTGGTGTTGTCGCTCCTCGCGATCGTGGGCTGCGACCGGCCGAGCACGGGCGCGGACGGAGGCACCGACGGCGTGGACGCCGCGAGCGTCGATGCCGGTCGGCTCGACGCCGGATCGGACGACGCGGGTCGGGATCCCGACGCCTCGACGCCTCGAGACGCCGGCCCTCCGCCCGACGCCGGCCCGCCCGACGCAGGCCCCGAGCCCTGCGACACGCCCGGCGCGTCCGAGACGGTGCCCTGCGGGATGTGCGGCACGGTCGAGCGCTTCTGCCAGTCCACCCGCGTCTGGTCGTATGGCGAGTGCAGCGACGAGGGCGAGTGCACGCCCGGCACCAGCGAGACGACCGCCTGCGGCAACTGCGGCTCGCAGCAGCGACGCTGCACGACGGCCTGCGCGTGGGAGACGGTCGGCGCGTGCACCGGCGAAGGCGAGTGCGCGCCCGGCACGATGGTGACGACGCAGGACGGCTGCCCCGCCGATCAGGCCCGCCAGCTCCTCTGCAACAGCGCGTGCACCCTCGAGGTGACCGCCGCCTGCGCGGCCGAGACGTGCACCACGCCGGGCGCGACGGACGAGTCACTTCCGTGCGGCATGTGCGGGGCGCGCGACCGCTTCTGCACCTCGGAGCACGTCTGGCAGTACGACGCGTGCATGGACGAAGGCGTCTGCATGCCCGGCACGACCGGGACCATCCCCTGCGGGATGTGCGGCACGCGCGCGGCGCGCTGCACGACCGAGTGTGGGTGGACGCCGGCCAGCGGGAGCGTCTGCATGGGCGAGGGCGAGTGCACCGCGGGGACCCGACAGCGGACCACGATGGGGTGCACCGGAGGCCAGACGCGGCTCGTCGAGTGCGACGCGTCGTGCGGCTACTCGATCGAGATCGAGCCGTGCCGCGCGTCGGTGCCGATCGACGTGCTCTTCTTGGTGGACGCCACCGCATCGAACTGGTTCGAGTTCCGCCCGGAGCAGGCGGCGTTCATGTCGAGCTGCGTCGACCCGCTCCTGGCCATCACCGACGTGTCGGTCGGCCTCGCCTACTACGGCGACTTCGGCACCGCTCCTGAGACCTTCATCGGGAGCGTCGAGCTCGGCCCCGCGACGAGCGGAGCCATCTCGTCGAGCATCACCGCGCTCTCGTCGGGGCTCGGCGGCGGCGACGACTCGACGATGGAGGCGCTCCACATCCTGACCGGAGGGACCCCGCAGCCGGGCGCGGTGCCCTTCAGCTGCTCGGCGGGGCGGGTGGCCGGCGGCTGCTGGAGGCCGGGCGCAGAGCGGGTGATCGTGATGCACACCGACGAGTTTGCGAAGGGCGGCCCCGATCCCGCATCGACCGGGCTCTACTCGCCGTGGCCGACCGGACCGAGCTGGACCACCGTGCTGCCGCGCTTGATGACCGACGGAACGTTGCTCTTCGTGATCTACGACGCGACCGACGCGATCGGCACGGCTCAGTATCAAGAGATGATCGCCGACTTGGGCCAGCCGGCGTCGGACTATTATCTGCAAGGGGGCACCGCCAGCATCACCCCGTCCTGCAGCGCCATCGTCGCGCGCGTCCGGGCGATGGCGGGGATGTGAGAGTGCGCGGGCTCTTCGTCGCCACGTTGCTCGCGCTCTCCGCGGCCGCCCCGGCGTCGGCGCAAGACGGCGTGATCGGCGGGCCCGACGTCTGCCAGGACAGCGCCTGCGGCGGCTGGCTCTTCTTCGGCGCCATCGCCGGCACCGCCGCGCTGACCGTCGACGCGATCCTGATCGGCGAGGCGATCGACAAGGCCGCCCATGGCCACGGCCTCTACCCGGGAGGCGCAACGTTCGAGATCTTCTGGGGGCTCGCGCACATCGCGACCGGCGCGGCGGTGATCGCCCACGTCGCGCCGAACGAGAGCTGGGGCCTGCTGGGCCTCGGCATCCCCATCGCGCTGGTCGGCGGGTACTTCGTCGTGCACGGCGCGCTCAGCTTGAC
>JAEZBP010001214.1 GCA_023427125.1 Pseudomonadota bacterium
CGCGTCCAGCGCGGCCCCCGAGCTTCGCTCGGTGGGCATCGACGTCCGACCCGCCGACGGGGGGCAGGCGTTCTTCACCGTGCAGCGGAGCGGCGAGGCGAGCGGCGGCCACCTGAGCGGAGGCGACCCGCCCTTCGTGCACGAGCGGACCGAGACCCTCTCCGAGGAGGCGACGGCCGCCATCTTCGCCGCCGCGGCCGCCGTCGTCAGCCCGCCGCTCCCGGCGCCCGGCGTGGAGCCCGGCTCGGGCACGTCGTCGATTCGAGTCGTGGTCGGCGACGTCGTGCACCAGTTCCACTGGTCGCAGGGCGGGCGCCACCCCGACCCGCGCGTGGCCGCGCTGGACGCGCTCCTCCGCGAGCACGCGGTCGGCTGGTAGCGAATCGAAGGCTCGCTCGACTACGGCGCCGGGCACGCGCTCGGGCCGGCGCGGACGGTGTCGGCGGCCCAGGGAGGTCGTCTACTTCACGACGATGACGTCGACCTTGCCGGAGCGGCGATCGACGGTGAGCGCGACGTCCTCCGGGTGGCGGTGGAGCGTGAGGTCGACGTGCTCGCCGCCGACCCGCAGGCGGCGCACGCGCACGACCTCGAGCCACTCGGGCAGCACCGGGCGATCGAGCACCAAGCGGCGGCGGGCGGCGTCCACCCGCACGCCGAGCACCGAGGAGAGCAGCATGTAGACGGCGGCCGCGGCCCACGCCTGCGGCGCGCAGGCGACCGGATAGAGCGTCGGCGCCTCGCCCCTGCGGCGCGAGAAGCCGCAGAAGAGCTCGGGCAGCCGGTGCAGCTCGACGCGGCAGCTCACGTCGAAGAGGCCGTCGAGCATCGCGAGCGCGAGATCCTTGCGGCCGTACTGCGAGAGGCCCTGCGCGACGAGCGCGCTGTCGTGCGGCCACACCGATCCGTTGTGGTAGCTCATCGGGTTGTAGCGAGCCTCGCCGCGCGCGACCGTGCGCGCCCCCCAGCCCGAGAACATCGCCGGCGCCAGCAGCGTCTCGGCCACGCGCGCCGCGCGCTCGGGCGCCGCGATGCCCGTGTAGAGGCAGTGCCCCGCGTTCGAGGTGCGCACGCGGCAGGGGCGCTTCTCGCCGTCGAGCGCGAGCGCGTAGGTCCCGAGGTCCTCGCACCAGAAGCGCTCCTCGAAGCGCCGCGCGAGCTCTCTGGCCTCGGCCAAGAGCCTCTTCGCCCTCTCCTCGTCGCCGAGCGCGCGCGCGAGGTGGGCGGCCTCGTTCTTGGCCGCGAAGACGTAGCCCTGCACCTCGCAGAGGGCGATGGGCCCCTCGGCGTCGCTTCCGTCGGCGTGGAAGACCGAGTCGTGCGAGTCCTTCCATCCTTGCTGCACGAGGCCCTTCGGCGTGCGCCGCGCGTACTCGACGAAGCCGTCGCCATCGAGATCGCCGTGCTCGTCGATCCAGCCGAGGGCCGCCTCGATCGCGGGCCAGAGCCGGCGGATGCGCTCGAGGTCGCCGCTCGCGCGGTGGTAGTGGCCGGCGAGCACGATGAAGAGCGGCGTCGCGTCGACGCTGCCGTAGTAGCGGCCGAAGGGGATCTCGCCGAGCGCGGCCATCTCGCCGCTCCGCGCCTCGTGCAGGATCTTGCCGGGCTCGGCGTCGACCGCGGGATCGGTCGAGCTCGCCTGCCGCGCCGCGAGGTACTCGAGCACGCCGGCCGCGAGGGTGGGGTTGACCCAGAGGCTCTCGAGCGCGGTGAGGATGCCGTCACGCCCGAACGCGGTGCTGAACCACGGCACGCCGGCGTACGGATAGCAGCCGTGCGGCGTCTCGGTGACCATCATCTCGAGGTCCGCTTGTGAGCGTCGCACCCACGCGTTGAAGAGGTCGTTCGACGTCGTGATCTCGCAGCCATCGCCCGCGTGCGCCGAGAGCTCGGCCGCGTGCGCGCGGCCCGCCTCGGTGAAGGAGAGCGCCGGCCCGGCGGGCGACGCGCTCGTCGAGCACGCGATGCGCAAGCGCAGGAGCTCGTGCGCGTGCGGGCGGAGCTCGATGAGGGCGCGGAGCGTGCGTCCATCGATGGCGTGCGGCGCGCGATCGAGCTCGACGCGGGTCTGGCGGCGCTCGCCGTCGAGGCCGGTGTAGGCGAGGGTGAGCCCGTGCCCGCAGACCTCGGCCGGCGTGTGCACGCCGCGCCTCGCGCGGGGCGTGCCGCGCACCTCGAAGAGGTCCGCGAAGTCCGCCTCGATCTCGAAGCCCACCTCGAGCGCGAGCGGCCGATCGGCGTACGAGCTGAGCGCGATCTCCTCGTAGAGCGCGCCGTCCCAGAGCAGCCGCTCACGCCGCACGTGGAGCGTGCCGTGCTCGACGGAGACGCCCTGGGCATCGAGCATGTCGGGGTTCATCAGCTCGACGGCCAGCACGACGTTGTCCTCGCGCACCGTCGAGCCGAGCAGCAAGAGGCGCTGGCCGCCGATCCGCAGGCGGAAGCGCGAGAGGTGGCGCGTGCCGCGGTGGAAGAGCCCGAGCTGACCCTGCGGTCCGCCGAGCACGTCGCCGCGCCGCTCGCACATGAGGAAGGTGTCGTCGTGCTTGAGGACGCGGGTGCCGGTGTCGGCGAGATCGGGGGACGCGCCGATCGGGAACTCCTGGTCGCCGGCTCGCGGTTCCATGGGTGCTCACCCGACGACGCGCCGGAGCGGGCGCGGGCTGCGCTCCGTCACCAGCCCTTGGTAGAGGCGGAGGTACGCGTCGGTCATCGCCGAGACCGAGAAGCGGCGGGCGACGCGTCGGCGGATGTGAGCCCGGTCGAGCTCGCCGGCGCGGCGCACGGCGTCCACCGCCTCTTCGAGGTCGTCGACCACGAAGCCGGTCACGCCGTGCTCGACGATCTCGGGCACCGATCCGCAGCGGAAGGCGATGACCGGCGTGCCGCGCGCCATCGCCTCGATCATCACGAGGCCGAAGGGCTCGGGCCAGTCGATCGGGAAGAGGAGCGCCCGCGCGCCGCCGAGGAGCGTGGCCTTGTCGGCCTCGCCGCGCTCGCCGAGCATCTCGATGAGCGGGTGCTCGAGGCGCCCGCGGATCTCGCGATCGAAGTACGGGCGGTCCGCGGCGTCGATCTTCGCGGCGATCTTCAGGGGCATCCCCGCCCGCTGCGCGATCTCGATCGCGCGATCGGGCCGCTTGTCGCGCGAGATGCGGCCGAGGAAGACCAGGTAGTCGCCGCGCCCGTCGCCGAGCCCGCTCTCGTCGAGCGGCAGGCCGTGATGGACGGTGCCGAGCCAGCGCGCGTGAGGGATCGGCGCGCGCTGCGCGTCGGAGATCGAGACGAGGCCGGCGTCGCCGAAGAGGTCGTAGAGCTCCTCGAGGCCCGGCTGGTCGAGGCGGCCGTGCAGCGTCGTGAGCGAGGGCGTCGCGAGGCGGCGCGCCAGCGGCAGGTGGAGCACGTCGCAGTGGAAGTGGATGACGTCGAGCCCGCTCGCGCGCGAGGCGACGCGCTCGAGCATCGACACGTGCCACGGGACTCCGTCGAGGCAGCGGCCGCCGTTGCGCAGCGCGCGGGGCGCACAGGGGACGAGCTCGGCCTCGGTGCGCGAGTCGGCGGTGGCGAAGAGGGTGACCTCGTGCCCGCGCCGCACGAGCTCGTCGGTGAGCCACGCGACCACCCGCTCGGTGCCCCCGTAGCCACGCGGCGGAACACTCTCGAACAACGGCGCCACCTGAGCGATGCGCATCGGCTCTCCCGAGGCGACCTCCCGCCTCCAACGTGGCTGTCGCAACTGCCGCGCCGAAGGTCCCCGTGCACGGTCCGCCGGCGCGAGGCGAGGCCGTGAGCCTCGCGCGGGTCGGCCCGCCGCGGCGCAGAGTTGGCTGGCGCGCGCCTTCGCGCGGCCACGAGCGGAGCGGTGCCGTGTAGCTCGGCCCGCGCGCTCGCGAAG
>JAEZBP010000019.1 GCA_023427125.1 Pseudomonadota bacterium
CATGCAGGACGAGGTGGATGCGGTCGCCGCCAGCATCGCCCGCCATGCGCTGCGGCGGCGCATGGAATCGCCGGCGATCGAGGCCGGCGCCATCGCGGTCGAGGCCGCCCGCGAGACCATCCGCCGCGCCGCCGAGCGCGCTCGCGCGGGCGCCGAGGCCGAGATCGTTCTCGACGTCGGCGCGCGCGGGGCTCACGGCGAAGAGCAAGAGCACGACGAGCGCCTGTCTCATCACGCGTCTTCCTCTCCCGCGGGCTCGTCGCTCGCGTCCTCGCTGCTCGTGTCCTCGTCGCTCGTACCGTCGTCGCTCGTTTCCCCGTCGCTCACGTCCTCGGCGCTCGCCTCTTCGTCACTCGCCTCGTCCTCGCTCGTGTGCTCGTCGCTCGCGGCGCTCGGCGTCCCGTCGAGGCGCACGGTGATGGCGAGCGCGACCTGGGCGACGCTGCCGCGCGAGCGGAAGCCCGGGTAGCCGAGGTTCTCGAGGGTCTGCCCGAGCGTGCCCGGCGACGCGTCGCCGAGGCGCGCGGGATCCTTGGTCGCGCGCTGCCGGTGCTGCGCGTGGAAGCGGAGCGCGAGATCGATCGTCACCGGCACGCGCGCGAGTGGCTCGAGATCGAGGCCGAGCCCGAACGCGAGCTCGTGGCGGTGCGAGTCGACGAAGTTGTGCAGCGCGACCTGCTCGGGGACCGGCGAGGGCAAGAACCCGTACCCAAGCCGGACGCGCAGGCTCTCGTGGGCGCGCCACTCGGCGCCGGCCCGCACATCGACCACGTCGGAGAAGAGCGGATCGGGCAGCTCGTCGTGGATCGTGCGGTACTCGGACCAGCGGCCCCACGTGAGATCGAGCGAGAGGGAGAGCGCAGGGATCGGCGTGAGGGCCACCCCGAGCGCGACCTCCTCGGGCGCGAGCAGATCGTAGAAGCGGTACTCGTCGAGCACCTCGATCGAGCCCGCGCGAATGTCGAAGGTGCCGGACGCGCGGGTCGCTCCGCCCTGCCGCCACACGAGCCCGAACGCGAGCTCCGGGATGACCTGCCAGCGCGCGCCGAGCACGAAGGAGGGCGTCAGCGTGAGGTCGCGGTCCTGCGCGATGATCACTCCGTCGTCGACGTCCTCGCCGCGGCTCGCGTCGAAGCCGACCGACGTCGGCGCGACGAGGTTCGCGGTGACGCTGAGCGCGGCGCCGAGGCGCAGGCCGTAAGGGAGCTCGACGCCGAGCGCGACCGTGACCGCGGTGCGATCGGTGCGGCCGCCGTAGTAGGGCTCGATCGGCACGTCGGTGCGCACCGGCGCGATCACGCGGATGATGTTGGTGCCCGGCAGGTGCACCGAGCCACCGAGGCGCACCCGCCGGAGCCACTCGGGCCCAGGCAGGCGCGCCACCAGCGAGACGCCGTAGCCCGAGATCACCCGGCGGCTCGTGGCGCCGACCTCCCCCGCGCGCGCGAAGCGGACCTGTCGGTCGCCGAGGTGCCCGTAGAGGCTGAGCGTGGGCCGCTCGAGATCGGCGATGCCCGCCGGGTTGAAGTAGATGGCGCTCGTGTCGCCGGGGCGCGCGACGATGGCGTCGGCGAGGGACACCGCGCGAGCGGACTCGCCGAGGTAGGCGCCGCTGTCGGCTCGGGCGGAGCTCGCGAGCGCGAGGAGCGCGAGGAGCGCGAGCGAAGCCGGCTTCATCGTCGCTCCGGCGGGACGCAGCGCGAGCGCGCGAGATCGCAGACGAAGCAGCCGCTGCACTCCGCGTCGCTCGCGCAGACCGCGTCCGGCAGGCACACCTCGGCGCCTTGATGCTCGACGCACGCGCTGCCGCTCGGGCAGCCCTCGCCGCAGGGAGGCGCGATGGGCAAGACGACACCGATCGACGCGAGCGTCTCCGCGACGCCGCCCTCGAAGGTCGTCACGTTGAGCGTCGCGTGGAGCGGTCGATCGCCGGCCATGAGCACCGTGAGCTCGCGCGCGTCGAGATCGCCGGCCACCACGAAGTGCTCGTCACCCTCGAGCTGCCAGCGGAACGAGAGCGGCGCGTCGTCGGGATCGGGCGGCGCGGGCACGAGCGAGAGCCGCGCCGCCGAGCGCGCGGCCGAGAGCACGATCGGCGTGGAGAAGGCGTCGCCGCGACAGACCTCCTCGGGGCTCGCGTCGAGCACCGCGGTCGGCGGGACCGGCGGGGGCGCGGCGCAGCCGAGGGCGAGCAGCACCACCGACGACCCCAGCCCACCACGCATGCGGATGAGAGTACCGCATCGCTCGATGTCGCGGGCACTAACGCCCGGCTCCACGCCCAGTCCGCTCGACACATTCGTCATACCGGGGTGCTCGCGGCGCGACCTATCGTCGGGGCCTGCCTGCCGACCGCGATCTCGTTGAGCGCGGTTCTGACTCGATGATGGAGGCGCCGATGCCGACCCGCTCGCTCTCTCTCGCGTGCCTGGCGCTCCTGCTGGGAGCGGCTTGCTCACCCGTCGAGCTCACGGACGGCGGCGCACACCCCGGCGACGCCAGTACGCCAGACGCCCACGCTGCCCTCGACGCGAGCCCGCTCGACGCGGGCCCGGTCGACGCCGCGGGGTTGCCCGACGGTAGCGCCGGCGAGGACGCGGGGGCGGACGCGGCACCGCGGCCGGTCGAGCGAGACTGCTTCGACGGCATCGACAACGACGAGGACGGCGACACGGACTGCGCGGACGAGGACTGCACGCCGATCGCGCAGTGCGTGCCGGCGCCGCCTGACGGCTGGTCCGCGCCCGGCGTCCTGCACACCGGCACGCCCGCCGACACCGCTCCGTGCGCCGCCCCCTTCGAGAGCGCCGAGTACCTCGGCGGCGCCGGCCCGACCGGCGAGCCGGCCACGTGCTCCGCCTGTCACTGCGGCACACCCACCGACACGTGGTGCATCGAGCCCCTCCCCGGCGTCTGCCAGCAAGCCGTCGGATCCCCGTCCTGCGCGGGCGGATGTACGGCGGGCTGGGTGGGCGCCCCGGCGGCCGGCGGGTGTGTCAACTCCCCCGAGACGGTCGGGAGGTTCCTCTACGGAGCTCGCAGCAGCCGCGGCACGTGCGGGGCCGCGACCGGCGGTGAGGCCACCCTCGATCCCCCCACGTGGGCCGCGACCGCGCGCCTCTGCACCACAGCCTCCGCCGGCGGCGGTTGCGAGGCTGGCTCGACCTGTCTCCCGCGCTCCCCCGACCCGGCCCCGCTCTGCACGATCCAAGAGGGTGACCTGCCCTGTCCCGACGGATACGGACGCAGGCAGCTCCTCCACGACGACTTCGATGAGAGGCGCACCTGCTCCGAGTGCAGCTGCGCCTACCGCTCTGGCGGTTGCACCGCTGAGATCACTGCGTACTCCGGCGCCGGCTGCACGGGCAGCGAGCTCTACTCGGCCCAGGCCAACGCCGCCTCGTGTCAGAGCAGCAACCCGGGCTCCTACCGCTTCGGCGCGCCGACCATCGTCGACCCTCGTTGCGAAGCGACCGGAGACTCCGGCCAACCAAGAGGCTGCGTCGCAGCACAGTCCCCCCGCACCGTCTGCTGCGCGCCCCTCGACGACGAGCCGACCTGTCCGGGCGGCGGCCGCCCCATGGTCGAGGTCCTCGACGAGGACGGCTCGATCGACTTCTGCATCGACAGCGTGGAGGTGACGAACGCGGACTACGAGGCGTTCCTGGCCACGGCGCCGTCGGTCGCCGCGCAGCCCGGATACTGCGCGTGGAACACCAGCTTCGTCCCGACCAACAACTGGCCCTCCACCCACGCCAATTGGCCTGTCCGGTGGGTCGACCACTGCGACGCGGTCGCGTACTGCGAGGCGAACGGGCGACGCCTCTGCGGCGCCCGCGGTGGCGGCGTACTGCCCTTGAGCCAGACCACCTCGGCTGACAGCCAATGGTTCCACGCGTGCACCAACGGTGGCTCGACCGCCCTGCCTTATGGCGACACGCACAGCTCGTCGTGCCCTCCCCACTACCCTTGGCAATCACCCGAGGACGTTGGAACGACGCCTTGCTGCAACGACGCGAGCGGCGTGGTCTCGGGCCTCATGACGAACGTCCGCGAGTGGGTCGACGCCTGCTCCGCGATGACCGGCGCGAGCGATGAATGTGCTGTGGTGGGGCCGACGTCCGATCCCACTACGCAGTTCGCGTGCGCCGAGGCAGCCGCCTTCCTGCCCCGAAACAGCACGAGCGGCGACGTCGGCTTCCGCTGCTGCGCGCTCTGATCGGCGGCGTGAGGAGCCGTGGCGAGCGACGCCGCGTCACCGTGACCGAGAGGCGCGCCACGCGAGGGCCGCGACGATGGCCAGCGCGAAGAGCGAGGCGAGCCACGCGACGCGGGTGATACGACCATCGGTCGGCTCGAAAGAGAGGCGCACCGCGTGAGCGCCCGGCTCGACGGCGATCGCGCGCACCCAGCCGTTGGCGCGCTCAATCGCCACCTCGGCGCCGTCGACCTCGGCGCGCCAGCCGGGATAGTGGGCCTCGTTGATCACGACGACGCCGCGGCTCGGCGCGTCGATCGTGAACGTGACCTCGTCAGCGGAGAGCGCGAGGTGGTGCGCAGAAGAGAGAGGCCGCGCGCGGAGGCGAGCCCGCTCGGTGTGAAGCTCCGCGGATTCCCCTTCGAGGATCGCGACCGCGCTCGGGGCGAGCTCGATGACGCGCGCGAGCGCGGCCTGCCTCGACGGGACCCGCTCGAGCTCCTCCTCGGGGACGAAGTAGGCGAAGGGGAGCGCGTCGAGGAGCTCGAGCACGCTGCGCTCCGCCTCGTCGTGGTAGCGAGCGCGCGTGGCGAGGCGCCGCTCGAGCTCGGTCGGCGGCGGGAGGTAGTGGCGGTTCCACCCGTGGAGGAAGTGCGGGCCCTGGAGGGCGAAGCGCACGTTGAACTGGGGCGCGAGCTCGGGGTGCTCGGAGAGCCGCGCCACCACCCGCTCGTAGCTCGAGAGGAGCAGCGGATCTTGATAGCCCCGCAGATCCCGCCGCCGGTGGCGAGTGCCGGCTCGGCACGAGATCGCGAACTCGTCCATCACCCGCCAGCCTCGGCCCGGCGCGCTCGCGAGCACCCGAGCGGCGACGTCTTCGCGCGCGGGCGGCGGGCCGGATCGCATGTGGCGCTCGTCTGGCATCGCGCGCGAGACGTCGAGGAGCACGATGAGTCCGAGCGACACGCCGAGCCACGGTGAGGCGAGCGCGCGCTTCCAAGCGGCGCTCGAGACCCTGCGCTCGAGCTCCGTCAGCCCGAGCGCGGTGAGCGCGCCGAACACAGGCCCGAGCCACGCCTCGTAGCGATGCGGGAGGCGAAAGAGCGCGACGCCCGGGACATGGTCGAAGGCGAAGCGAAAGAGCGGCCCGTTCGCGCCGAGCGCGAGGAGGATCGCGATCACGGCGATCACCCAATAGAAGAGGACCTGGCGATCGCGGCGGAAGAGCGCGACGATGCCGGCGAAGATCGCGGTCCAGCCGACGTAGAGGTGATTGCCGGGTTGCGGCCAGAAGAGCGCGATCAGCGCGTCGGTCTCGAGGGCGCCCTCGGCGATCGAATCGAAGCCGCGCCCCGCTTGCACGGAGTGCTTCGCCAGCTCGAGCCCCGGGACGAGCACCACCGAGAGCAGGCCGATCACGAGGACGATGGCGAGGCCGAGCGCAGGCAGCGCCCCCCGGAGCGCGCCCGGCTCGACGCGCGACGCCTCACCGAGCCGGAAGACGAGGTAGAGCGCGCCGAGCGAGGACGAGAGCCAGAGCGCGGGCGGCGATCCCATCCAGCCGCAGAGAGCCAGCGCGAGGGCGAAGAGCGCCCCGTCGCGCAGGCGACGCTCGAGCGCGAGCCGATCGGCCGCCCAGAGGATCAAGGGCGCGTACGCGAGCGCGCCGGTGAGGTTGAGCTCCCAATTGTGGCGCATGAAGGGAGCGGCCTCGATGACCACCGCGCCGGCGATGGCGCCGGGCCAGCTCGCGCCGATCCGCCGCAGCCAGAGGAGCCCGAAGAGGCCGGCGAGCGCGAAGCCGAGCACGACGCGCGCCGTCGCCCAGCCCATCGCCGGGCTCGGTCCGGCCACCGCACAGATCGCCCAGCTCGTGGGATGGTAGGCGGCCGACTGTGGATCCGCGTAATAGGGGTAGCCGCCGCGATCGTAAGGGTTCCAGTAGGGGAGCTCGCCGCGGTGGAGCGACTCGCAGAGATAGACGAGATCCGGCCAGTACTGCTCGGGCACGTCCCACTCGAAGAAAGGCGGATCGCCGGCGGCGATCCCCATGACGAGCGGCCAGAACAGGAACACGGTCGCACCGAGGATCGCCCCGATCGCGATCCGGCGGCGCGCGGGCTCGGCGCTCACGGCGCGCTCGAGCGGTAGAGCTCGAGGGCCGGCGCCACGCCCACCGCGAAGC
>JAEZBP010000693.1 GCA_023427125.1 Pseudomonadota bacterium
CTCGGCGAGCGCCGCGGCCGCCTCGGCGTAGTGGTGCCGCTCGTCGAAGAGCGCGCGGCCTCGCAGGTGGATCCAGTGCCGCAGCGCGGCGCGCTCCGACGGCTGGCCCGCGCGATCGAGCTCGGCCAGCGCCTCGTCGTAGCGGCGCTCCTCGTGGAAGCGCTCGGCGCGCCGCACGTGCTGTTCGTAGCTGAGCTCGACCGGGCCGCCTCGGAGCGCCTCGAGCGCCTCGGTCGCGAGGGCGGCCTCCGGGTGCTCCGGCCGGTCCACGACCAGCTCGGTCAGCACGTCGATCGCCTCGGCGCGGGCCTCGGTGCGGGCGAGCGCCTCGGCGAGCTCGAGGCGGGCGGCGAAGAGATCCACGTCGCGGTGGGCGCGCCGGACGACCGCGCGCAGCTCGCGGACCGCGGCCTCGTGCTCGCCGATGGCGAGAGCGCACTCGGCGGCGCGCGCCTCGACCAAGGGATCGTTGCCGAGCGCCAGCAAGAGCGGGCGGGCCTCCCGGCAGGCCCCGCTCCGCGCGAGGGCGAGCGCTCTCCTTTGCGCCGAGTCGGCGCGGATGGCGGCGGGCAAGGCCTCGGCTCCCTCGCCATGAGGGAACGCGCGGGCCGCCTCGGCGTGACGGTCGCGCCGCTCTTCGAGCCGGCCGATCAGGTAGCGCGTGCGCGCCGCGCGCTGATCGGCGGCGGGCAGCCGCGCGATCGCCCGGAGCGCCTCGTCGTCGGCGTGCCGCCGCACGTGGACGGCGATCGGCGCGAGCCGATCCGGCTGGGCCCGAGCCGTCGAGGCCCAGGTCGAAACCCAGACGAGCGAGAGCGCGAAGACGATGACCAGCGTGCGCACGCGACGACAACGTAGCGAACGCCGCCGGTCCTTCCATCCGTGCTGCTGCTACTCGGGCTCGGTCGCCACGCAGAAGCGCTCGGCGTCCTCGTCGATCAGCTCGGCCAGCACCGCGCCGGCGCCATCGGTGATATCCGCCGGCGCGAGGCACGCGTAGCCCTCGTCGACGCGGCAGCCCGCGTCGGACTCGCAGCGACGCATGCACGCCGTGAACTCGAGCCGCGACTCCATGGGGCGCCAGCGCACGCAGGTCGCCTCGGCCGGGCAGGTGCCGACCTCGCATCCGAAGACCGTGCAGGCGCCGCCCGGCTGCGCCGCATCGCACACGCGATCGCCGGTGATCGAGCAGTTGACGCTCGTCGTGCACGGATCGCCGATCGCCGGCGCGCAGCCGGCGGCGAAGGCGATCAAAGCGACCATCCAAGCCCGCATGAGGCGCGCAGCATAGTACATCCCCCGGCGCGGCGCTTCTCTCGCTGAAGTTACCGAAATTGTTTGTGTTTTATGAGATCGTCGATCGGGGCGTCGCAGAGCTCGCGCCGCCCGCAGCCCGCGCACTCGGCGCCTCGCCAGAGGTGATCGAAGAGGGCCTGGACCTCGTCGAGCATCGCCTCGTCGCGGGTAAGCAGGCCGAGCTCGAAGTTGCGGTTCCCCTCGCCCTTGGCGCCGAGGCCGGCGCCGGTCCAGTTCGCCGAGCCGAGGTAGAGCTGCTCCCCGTCGACGATCACCGCCTTCAGGTGCACGCGCGGGCACTGCCGGAGCTCGAGGCCGCCGGCGATCAGGCGCGGATGCCGATCGAACTCGTCGCGGAAGGGCTGCGAGGGGAAGCCGGCGTGCAGCACGCGCAGCTCGACCCCGCGCTCGGCGAGCTCGTCGAAGACCGCGAGCACCGAGCGCCAGCGGGCGCGGCCCCGGCGCCGCCCTGGGTGTACGCGCAGGTCCTCGACCATCAGCTCCTTCAGGTTCGCGGTGGCGATCCACACGCTCACCCGCGCGTCCATCACCGCGCCCACGATGGCCTCGTAGTGCCCTCGGCCGCCGATCAGCGAGAGGCGCACCGGGCGCGCAGGGCCGATGAAGTCGAGCGTCGTTTGCTGGCGCGCGCCGTCGCGCGCGCGGCCGAGCTCCGCGACCTTCCGTCCCGACATCCTCCTCCTCGCCTCCTCCGCCCGACAGCTCCGAACCGCTCCGCTCGGCTCACTCCTTGCGGTGCCGATCGCGCGGCCCTCCGCGCAGGCGATTCCACTCGTCGACGAACTCCCAGTCGGCGACGAGGCCCTTGCGCATCAGCACCGAGAGGAGCGCCGCGAAGAGCGGCTCCCACGCGCCGTCTGGGAGCACGTCCGAGACGTCCTCGCCCGCCGCGCGCGCCGCGAGCGCGGCGATGAGGTCGCGGGTGGTCAGCCCCCGCTCGGCGGGCGCCTCGGGCTCGGGCGCCTGCTCGTCGCCGCTCGCCGGCAGGCGCACCTGGGTGCCGTCGAGCAGGGTCAGCGTTCGAAAGCGCGGGCCACCGGCCTTGGGCGGGGGAAGCGAAGAGGGCTTCGCGGCGGGCGGCTCGGGCTTCTTCGCGGGGGCGGGCTCCACCCTCTTGGCGGGCTCCGGCGCCGCGAGGGGCGGCAGGCCGAGGTAGTAGACCCGGATCGCGTTCTCGATGTCGCTCGGCGCCGCGACCATCGGCTTCACCGGGAGCCCCGAGCGATCCGCGACCTGCTGCAGCGCATCGAGGTTGAGCGGGTCGTCCATCGCGACATAGAGCGTATCGCCCTGGCGACGGACGTTCCGGACGTAGACCGGAATCATCCGGTATTGCTCGGCGAGCTCGGCCGGGACTCGCTCCAGGAGCTCGCGCGAGAAGTCCACGTGATACAGGTTGACCCAGGGGATGCTCAGCTGGTTCGAGAGCACCTGTGTCATCTGCGCTTCACTGACCGTGCCCATCGTCACCAGGGTCTCGCCGAGGCGCTGGCCCGTCTTCTTCTGCCGGGCGAGGGCCTCCGCGACCTGCTCCTCGGTCACGAGGCCGGCGGTGACGAGCATGTCGCCGAGGCGAGGCCGTTGGGTCACCGCGCGATCATGCCCGAGACGCCGAGCGCCTGGCCAGTTTCCTCGGCCGCGGGCGCGAGCGGCAGATCCGCGTGGCATGTTCCCCGCACGTGGTCTATGCGTCGTGATTCGATGACGACCGCTCCCGAGAGCGATGTGAGCCGCCATGACCGGGCCGTGACCGCCGTGACTCACGACGGCGCGTTTCGTGTCATCGCGCTCCGTGCGACGCAGACGATCCGCGCCGCCCTCGCGCCCCAGGGCGTCGCCGGCCCCAACGCGCAGCACCTCGCCGAGGTGCTGGGCGGCACGATCCTCGTGCGCCTCACCATGGCGCCGAGCCAGCGGGTGCAGGGGATCATCCGTGGCGCGGGCAACCGAGGCACGCTGCTCGGGGACAGCCACCCGGACGGCGCGGCCCGCGCGCTCATCCAGCGGCCGGCCGGCCTCGATCAGGTCTCGCTCGGGCGCGGCGCGATCATGCAGATGAACCGCACGCTGCCGACCGGCGCGGTGCACCAGGGCATGGTCGAGGTGCCGGCCGACGGCGTGAGCGGCGCGCTGATGAGCTACTTCCAGGCCTCCGAGCAGATCGAGTGCGTCGCGAGCGCGTGCGCCACCTTCGAGGGGGACGAGCTCGTGGCGGCCGGAGGCTTCGTGGTGCAGCTGCTCCCCGAGGTGAGCCGGGCCCCGCTGGCGATCATGACCGAGCGCCTCGCGCACGACTTCGCGGACCCCGACGCGGTGCTGCGCATCGTGGAGGCGGATCCGTCCGCGCTCCTGCGCGAGATCCTCTACGACATGCCGTACGTGGAGACGCAGCAGGCGGAGGTGCGCTTCGGCTGCCAGTGCAGCTCCGTGCGCGTGCTCGCGAGCCTCGCGACCCTGCCCAAGGCCGACATCCGTGAGCTCATGGAGTCGGGCGAGCAGCTCTCGATCTCGTGTGACTACTGCGGGCAGAACTACGAGCTGTCGCCCAAGGCGCTCGCCGGTCTGCTCTCTTCGAGCTGAGCAGAGAGGTCTCTCCATGGCCGGCGATCGACGCGTCTCGACGATCACCCTCCTCTTCGCGATGCTGTCGCTCCTGCTGGCGTGCATCGCGTGCTCCACGGTGGCGTGGCTGTGGCGCGGGGCCGCCGTCGTTCCGGCGCCCGAGCCGGTCGCGGTCACCCCGCGAGGGGACCTCGCGCCGATCGAGCGCTCGACGGTGGAGCTCTTCCGCAACGCCTCGCCCTCGGTCGTCTACATCACGCGTCTGGCGGTCCGCTCCGACCCGTTCCGCCGCAACTTCCTCCAGATCCCCGAGGGCACCGGCTCGGGCTTCGTGTGGGATCGGCAGGGGCACATCGTCACGAACAACCACGTGATCGATGGCGCCGGCGCGGCGCGCGTCACGCTCGCCGACGGCTCGACGTGGCCGGCCGAGCTGGTCGGGACCGTCGCGGCCAAGGATCTGGCGGTCCTGCGCATCCGCGCGCCAGAGAGCGCGCTCCACCCGCTGCCGATCGGCACCTCGCACGATCTCGTGGTGGGCCAGTCGGTCTTCGCGATCGGCAACCCGTTCGGGCTCGACCACACGCTCTCGACCGGCGTCGTCAGCGGCCTCGAGCGCGAGATCATGAGCCAGGGCGGCCACCCGATCCAAGGCGTCATCCAGACCGACGCCGCGATCAACCCCGGCAACTCGGGCGGCCCGCTGCTCGACAGCGCGGGCCGGCTGATCGGCGTCAACACCGCGATCTACAGCCCCTCGGGCGCCTCGGCGGGCATCGGCTTCGCGGTCCCGGTCGACGGCATCGCGCGCATGGTGCCGCAGCTCATCGAGCATGGCCGGGTGATCCGCCCCTCGCTCGGTGTGCACCTGGCCGATCCTCAGATGCTCCAGCGCCTTCAGCTCTCGGGCGCGCTGGTGCTCGTCGTCGAGCCGGGCTCACCGGCGGAGCAGGCGGGCCTGCGCCCCACCCAGCGGGACGGCTACGGACGGCTGATCCTCGGCGACGTGATCGTCGGCGTCGACGGCGCGCCGGTCTCGGGCCCGCTCGATCTCTACCGCATCCTCGATCGCAAGAACGTCGGCGACACCGTGCGCCTGCGCTTCCGGCGCGGTCGTGAGGAGCTCGAGGTCACCACCGCGCTCGCCGGCGCCTACGCCGAGTAGAAGCCTCAGGCGGGCGGTGGCGCTTCGCGGCCGAGCTCCTCGGGCTTGGTGGCGCGCGCGACGTAGACGGCGGCGGCGAGATCGCCGGTCACGTTGAGCGTGGTGCGGCTCATGTCGAGCAGGCGATCGATGCCGAGGATCAGGCCGAGGCCCTCGCGCGGGATGTTGTACATCTCGAGGATCAGCGCGATGACGGGGATCGAGCCCGCGGGGACGCCGGCGGTGCCGATGCCGCCGAGGATGCAGATCGCGACGACGGTGAGCTGCTCGGTGAGACCGAGCTCGACGCCGTAGACCTGCGCGAGGAAGAGCACCGTCACGCCCTCGAAGAGCGCGGTGCCGTTCTGGTTCATCGCCGAGCCGGCCGTGAGCACGAAGCGGCTCACCTCGCGGGGCAGCTTGAGGTTCTGCTCGGCCACCCGGAGCGCGGTGGGCAGGGTCGCGCTCGAGGAGCTGGTCGTGAACGCGGTGATCATCGCGTCCTTGGCCTCGCTGAAGAAGCGGAGCGGGCTCATGCCGCCGAAGAAGCGGACGCTGAGCGAGTAGACGACGATCATGTGGAGGAGGAGGCCGAACATGACGACGCCGACGAAGCCCGCGAGCTGCACGAGCACGCCGAAGCCGAGGCGCGCGGTCATCGAGTAGAGGAGCGCGGCGACACCGAGCGGCATGAGGAGGAGGACGCCGTCGATCATCCGCATCGACACGTCGTAGAGGCCTTGGATCGTGCCCTTCAGCGCGCGGGTGCCCTCGGTCTCGGTGAGCATCAGCGCGATGCCGAAGACGAGCGCGAAGAAGATGACCGCGAGCATGTCGCCGGTGGCCGCGGCCTTCACCGGGTTGTCCGGCACCATGTTGACGAGGAGCTCGATCGGCGAGACGTCGGGTGTCGGCGGGGCCTCCGCGCCGGCGGAGGCCTGGCGCACGCTCTGGAGGCCGTCGCCGGGGCGGAAGGTGTTGATGCTGACGATGCCGATGGCGACGGCGACCGCGGAGACGACGACCGTGTAGCCGAGCATCCGCAGGCCCATGCGGCCGAGGTTCTTGAGCTCGAGCTCGCACACGCCGAGCACGAGCGCCGAGAAGAGGAGCGGGATCACCAGCATGAAGAGCAGGCGCAGGAAGACGTCGCCGATCGGCTGCGCGACGTACTCGATCGACCACGCGGGCGGCCCGGCGAGCGCGTTGACGATCAGCCCGAGCCCCGCGCCGAGGACGGCGCCGGTGAGGGTCAGGGCGGTGCGGTGGCGGCGCAGAAAGCGGAGCACGCGTCAGAGAACCACAGAACGGAGCGAGCGCGAACCCCTCAGCTGGCTCTTCGTTCGGGCATGTGCCGGAGGGCGGGCTCCGGGTCGGCCTCGATCGGGAGCGGCGCGAGCTTGAAGAAGCGCTCGATCGCGGCGTGGCCCGCGTAGATGAGCGGCGTGAGGCCGATCGCGATCAGGACCTTCACCGCGTAGCTCGACACGATCACGTTCACGATCTGATCGAAGCCGAGCACGCCGCTCCAGGCGACGAAGTTGATCGTGAGCGTGTCGATGGCCTGCGAGATGAGCGTCGAGCCCGTCGCGCGCAGCCAGAGGAGCTTGCCCTTGGTGGCCTTCTTCAGCGCGTGGAACGCGAAGATGTCGACGAGCTGCGAGACCATGTACGCGGTGAGCGAGGCGGCGATCATGCGCCGCGAGCCGAGGAAGACGTTGGCGAACGCCCCCTCGGTGACGCCCTGCCAATCGTCAGCGTGCGTGAAGCCCGCGATGGGGATGGCGCCGCCGATCGTGATGAACGCGTAGGTGAGGAGCGCGCAGGCGAACGCGAGGAAGGTGACGAAGCGCGCGGCCTTCTTCCCGTAGAACTCGTTGAGCAGATCGGTGAGGAGGAAGGTGACGGGGAAGGGGATCATCCCGACGGTGACCACCGCGGTCCATCCCGGCATCGGGAGCTCGATGAGCTTGCCGCCGATGACGTCGCCGACGATCAGGCACGTGGTGAACACGGCGGCGAGCACGAGGAAGAGCTTCGTGCGGGCATCGAACGGGAGCGCGGACACGGCGCGAAGCTTCGGATGGGCGCGCGCGCGCCGCAAGTCACCGCGAGATCGTCATCTCGGCCTCGAGCCTGTAGCATCGGCCCATGACGCAGCTCGTGCCCTGCGATGGGTGCTCCCGCCACGTTCGCGCTGAAGAGGGGCCCTGTCCGTTCTGCGGCGCCGCGGTCAGGCCGGCTCCGCGTACGATCGCGCGGCACGGCGCGACGCGCGCTGCGATCTTCTACTTCGGCGCGACCCTCGCCGCGTGCGGCGGGCAGTCGCAGCCGGAGCCGGAGTCCACGATCGTGCAGCCCTACGGCGCGCCGCCGGACCCCGATCCGCCCGAGCCGCCGCCCGATCCGGTCGAGCCCGAATCGGTCGCCGCGCCGTACGGGGCGCCCCCCAATCCTCCTCCGCCCGTCGTGATCGAGCCCGACTCGCTCGATCAGGCCCCCCACGGCCGGCGCGGACCGGACATCGGGAGCTTCGGGCAACCCTACGGCGCGAGCCCGCTGCCGCCTCCGCCGCCGCCGCCCGAGACCGATCCGCTCGAGCCGCGAGCGATCGTCCCCCCGTACGGGGCGCCGGCGCTGCCGGACTCGGAGGAGCTCTGACCGCAGGGGGTCTGCACGCGCGCGCGTGAAGGATGCGACGCGCGGGCTATGTTTGCGGCGTGCGCGCACCCCTCACGATCACCTTCCTGGCGTTGGGCACGATCGGCTGCGGCGGAGGCTGCTCCGGCGCCAGCGACGAGCATCCGCGCGGCGAGCGCTCACCGCGCACCGAGGCCTCGGGCGGCGAAGGTCACGCG
>JAEZBP010000071.1 GCA_023427125.1 Pseudomonadota bacterium
GAGCTGAGCTCCGCGGAGATCTGGAACGCGCTCGGGCCCGCCATGAGGCGCAGCCGCCTGGCGCCTCCGACGCCCGGATCGACTACACGACGCGTAGGAAATTCGGGCGTTTCGAGGCGATCGCCCGGGCCCGCCGACGGATCCGTCGGGCCCCCGGGGCGCAGGTGATCCCGGACGACGCGGGCGCCCGTCTCTTCTGCGAGGCACCCCTGAACAGGCGCCACGCCCCAATATCTGCCCATTTTTTTGAGGCCGACCGCAACCCATAGTAGTGTTCATGACGTGACCACACCCTCGCTGAGCTGACGTCGGGTCGTTCGCGATACGTCGCGCCGAACGCTCCCGTCGGGGGTCACGAATCCCTAGAGATACTAAGCCAACCACTTGAAATCACTTGAGTTTATAGAAATCGTCATCGACCCGTGACGCGGCCCTTGACCCGGCATCCCGGTACCGGTACCCCCGGTCCTCTCACACCACGGGTGGTGGGGAACCCCACGGGGGTTGCCCACTGGTTGTGGAGCCCGCGCCCGGCCCGGTTGCATCCCACCTGGTTGCATCCCGGCCTGGTTGCATCACAAGCAGCGCGGGATGGGGTGTGCTTCGGACGAGTGGCGTGAGAGTGGCGTGAGGCGTGCAGCGCCGGATGAGGCACGCGCGGGAGTCTTTGGCTACGGGAGTGTCTTGATGTTCGGGAACCAGCAGGCGCCGCGATGGCGAGAGATGGCGGGAGGATGACTGTGTCGGCAGATCTTCGGACGGTAAGGGAGACGACGGGCGCGGACACCGGCACCAACGGCAGCGGCCGGGCCGCGGAGCTGAGCACCCGGCCGGGGCTCGAGTTCCCGCGGCGCCACACGCGCACGGGGGCCGATCCGCTCGGCGGGCTCGACTACGAGCTCCGCGACAGCGTGATCACCAACCCGGACGGTTCGGTCGTCTTCGAGCTCCGCGGAGCGGAGGTGCCGCGCTCCTGGTCGCAGCTCGCGACGGACATCGCGATCTCCAAGTACTTTCGCAAGGCGGGCATCCACGGCGACTCCCGCAAGGGCGAGACCAGCGTCCGGCAGCTCGTCCATCGCGTCGCGCGGACGATCCGCGAGGCCGGCGAGGAGCTCGGCGGGTACTTCGCTTCCAAGGAGGACGCCGACGCGTTCGAGGGCGAGCTCAGCTACCTCCTGGTGACCCAGCGCGCCGCGTTCAACTCGCCGGTCTGGTTCAACTGCGGCCTCTTCCAGCGCTACGGCATCGAGGGCCAGGGCGGCAACTGGTACTGGGACGCCAAGCGCGACGAGATCGCGGAGAGCACGAACGCCTACGAGCACCCCCAGTGCTCCGCATGCTTCATCCAGAGCGTCGACGACGACCTGATGTCGATCTACGAGCTGATGAAGACCGAGGCGCGGCTCTTCAAGTACGGCTCGGGCACCGGCACGAACTTCAGCACGCTCCGCGGCAAGCAGGAGAAGCTGAGCGGCGGCGGCACCTCGAGCGGCCTCATGAGCTTCCTCGAGGTCTTCGATCGGGCGGCGGGGGCGACCAAGAGCGGCGGCACCACCCGGCGCGCGGCGAAGATGGTGTGCCTCGACATGGAGCACCCGGAGATCGTGGACTTCATCGAGTGGAAGGTCCGCGAGGAGAGCAAGGCCCGGGCGCTGATCGGGGCCGGCTACGAGTCCGACTTCAACGGCGAGGCCTACCACACCGTCAGCGGACAGAACTCCAACAACTCGGTCCGCGTGACGGACGAGTTCATGCGCGCGGTCGAGAACGACGGCGATTGGACGACGCGCTGGCGCACCACCGGCCAGCAGGGCGACACCTACAAGGCCCGCGAGCTCTGGCGCAAGGTCGCCAACTCGGCGTGGGCCTGCGCCGATCCGGGCCTGCAGTACGACACGACGATCAACGACTGGCACACCTGCTCGGCGACCGGCCGGATCAACGCGTCGAACCCCTGCTCGGAGTACATGTTCCTCGACGACACGGCCTGCAACCTGTCGTCGATCAACCTGGTGAAGTACATCGACGACGATGGCAGCTTCGACGTCGAGGGCTACCGCCACGCGATCCGCGTGATGTTCGTCGCGCAGGAGATCCTCGTCGATCACTCGGCGTACCCGACCCGGCAGATCGCGAAGAACAGCCACGACTACCGGCCGCTCGGGCTCGGCTACGCCAACCTGGGCACCGTGCTGATGCGGCTCGGCATCCCGTACGACAGCGACGCGGCGCGCTCGTGGTGCGCGGCGCTGACCGCGATCCTCTGCGGGCACGCGTACCGGGCGAGCGCCGAGATGGCCTCGACCAAGGGGCCCTTCCCCGGCTTCATCAAGAACCGCACGCCGATGCTCCGGGTCATGAACAAGCACCGCCAGGCGGCGCACCGGATCGACCAGAAGGGCGGCCCCGGCATGACGGGCGAGGGCCAGAGCGGGCTCCCGCGCGCGCTGCTCGACGCCGCGAAGGACGACTGGGACGAGGCCGTGCGGCTCGGCGAGCAGTTCGGCTATCGCAATGCGCAGGCGACCGTGCTCGCGCCGACCGGCACCATCGGCCTCCTGATGGACTGCGACACGACCGGCATCGAGCCCGACTTCGCGCTCGTGAAGTTCAAGAAGCTCGCGGGCGGCGGCTACTTCAAGATCGTCAACCAGAGCGTGCCGTCGGCCCTCGAGAACCTCGGCTACTCCGTGGTGCAGATCGCCGACATCGTCAGCTACGTCAGCGGCACCAACACCTTCACCGGCGCGCCGCACCTCAACCGCAAGGCGCTGCTCGAGAAGGGCCTCACCGAGGCCGAGCTCGACAAGGTGGAGAAGGCGCTCCCGGGCGTCTTCGACGTCGCGCAGGCGCTGAGCCTCTGGGTGCTCGGGCAGGACGCGATGAAGCGGCTCGGCGTCACGCCCGACGTCTACAACAAGCCCGGCTTCAGCCTCCTCAAGCACTTCGGCCTGAGCGCCGCGCAGATCGACGAGCTGAACGACGTCGTGATCGGCCGGATGACCATCGAGGGTGCGCCGCACCTCAAGGACGAGCACCTCGCGGTCTTCGACTGCGCCAACCGCTGCGGCAAGCACGGCCAGCGCTTCCTCGAGCCGATGTCGCACGTGCGGATGATGGCGGCCGCGCAGCCCTTCCTGAGCGGCGCGATCAGCAAGACCGTCAACCTGCCGAACGACGCGACCGTCGAGGAGGTGGAGAACATCTACCGCGAGGGCTGGCGGCTCGGGCTGAAGGCGGTGGCGCTCTACCGCGACGGCTGCAAGGCCAGCCAGCCGCTCAACAGCAAGGGGGACGAGGACAAGTCGGAGGCCGCCGCGGACAGCGCCGCGAAGAAGGACGTCGCGGAGGCCAGGCAAGCGGCAGCCGCACCGGCGCGCAAAGCGGTCGAGGGCTTCGGCCCGCCGAACACCGTCCGCCACCGGCTGCCTCAGAAGCGGCGCGGCTTCACGCAGGAGGCGCGCGTCGCGGGCCACAAGGTCTTCCTGCGCACGGGCGAGTACGAGGACGGCTCGCTCGGCGAGATCTTCGTGGACATGCACAAGGAGGGCGCCGCCTTCCGCTCGCTGATGAACTGCTTCGCGATCAGCGTGTCGATGGGCCTCCAGCACGGCGTGCCGCTCTCGAGCTACGTCGACCAGTTCACGTTCACGCGCTTCGAGCCGGGCGGCGCCGTCGCGGGTCACCCGAACATCAAGTTCGCGACCTCGATCATCGACTACGTCTTCCGCGTGCTCGGGGTCGAGTACCTGAACCGCTACGACTTCGCGCAGGTGCCGCCGGAGGAGGTGCAGCTCGAGCTGCAGAACCCGACCGACGTCGCGACGGCGCAGAAGGTCGCGGCCTCACCGCCCTCGATCCCGCCCGCGCCGATCACCCCGGCCGAGCAGGTCGAGTTCGGCTTCGACGGGAAGAACGCCAGCGTGCTCGACCAGCAGCTCGGCGAGATGATGGGCGACGCCCCGATGTGCGACCAGTGCGGCCACATCACGGTCCGCAACGGCGCCTGCTACAAGTGCCTGAACTGCGGCAACTCGATGGGCTGCAGCTGAAGCGCTGAGCTTCGAGCGTGACGACGGGAGGCTCCGAGCGATCGGGCCTCCCGTCTCGCGTTCGGCCTCAGGCGGGCTTGGCTTCGCGGGCGGCCTTGGCGAGGCCGATCACCGACACCGCGAGGAGCACGCCGACGACGAGGTCGACGAGCAGGCTCACGACGCTGACCGCCAGATGCATGCTCCTCTGCACGTCCGGGTAGACGCCGCTGTCCAGGAGAGCGACGCGCGCGGGCTCGGAGAAGAGCGCGCTGGTGCAGCAGGTGGCCAGGAGCTCGAGCACGCCCGCGGCCACCATCAAGTAGCCGCTCTGCGGCTTGGCGCCGCGCACGACGCTCGCCCCGACGCCGATGAACGCCAGCGCGATCAGGATCTCGAAGCAGGAGCCGGCCATTCCGAACATCACGCGCCTCCCGCGCCGGCACGGCGCGCCTTCACCTCGCGCGCCAAGATGACCGCCCCCGCGAGAAAGAGCGCCGCGAACGTCAGGCGGAGCATCAGGCTGGCGACCCCGGCGAGCTGGAAGGCGGTCTCGTTCCAGAAGCTGGCGGCGCGCTGCGCGGCGCTCGGCCCGAAGATGCAGCACCAGCGCAGAAAGAGCGCCAAGCCCGAGGCGCCGACGAGATAGCCCGCGCGGGGGAGCGCGCCGCGGACGCTCACGAAGCCGGCGATCGCGATGAGCAGGCCGACGATCCAGCCTGCGCACGCCGAGGCCCCGTCCACGAGAAAGACGAGTGGCGAGGGGTCGTAGTAGTCCATGCGGCGGCGACGATACAGGGCGGCGTGGGCGCCGACAACGCCCGGATCGTCCCTAACGCGGCGTCCCGGGGCCGGCCGCGTTATGCTCTCGCCCTATGCCGTCGCTCAAGTGGATCAAGCCGGAGGGGCGCCCGCAGATCTTCCCGATCTACAAGAAGATCACGTCGATCGGGAGGGCCGGCGGGAACGACGTCGCGGCCCGCGCCGACGGCGTCGCCGACTACCACGCGCAGATCGTCTTCGACGGCAAGGAGTTCAACCTGTCGGAGGTGGATCCGAAGGGCGAGCTCGCGATCAACGGCAAGAAGAAGCGCCGCGGGAAGATCCTCCACGGCGACCGGATCTTGATCGGGACGATCGAGCTCAGCTTCTCGCTCTTCGACGAGAGCGTGCCCGAGAGCGAGGGCGACGAGGACGAGAAGGGGCCGAGCCGCGAGGGCGAGCTCGTCGGCCTCCGCAAGCTCCACGAGTTCTCCGAGCGGCTGATGGCCTCGACCTCGCTCGACGGCCAGCTCGAGGCCCTGATGGACGCGATCATCGAGGTCACCCACGCGGGCAAGGGCTTCCTGATCCTGCTCCAGGACGGCCAGCCCAGGGTGACGGTGGCCCGCAACCTCGAGGGGCAGAACCTCCCCGACGCGGTGACCCACTTGAGCGACTCGATCCTGCAGAAGGTCATCCAGACCCGCCGCCCGCTCATCGTCAGCGACGCCCTGCACGACACGCTCTTCGGCTCGAGCGCCAGCGTCATGAACCTGCGGCTCGCGAGCGTGATGTGCGCCCCGCTGATCGCGCAGGGCCAGCTCCTCGGCGTGCTCTACGTCGGCAACGACAACGTGAAGAGCCTCTTCGAGGAGGCGAGCCTCGACGTGCTCACCATCTTCGCCGGCCAGGCCTCGCTCATCCTGCAGAACGCGCTCTTGCTCGATCAGCTCAAGACCGATCGCGACCAGCTCGCCGAGCAGCTCGAGGAGCGGAAGTTCGGCGACATCATCGGGAGCTGCCCCTCGCTGCTCGAGGTGTTCGTGAAGGTCGAGAAGGTGGCCGGCACGAACATCAACGTGCTGATCACCGGCGAGACCGGGACGGGCAAGGAGCTCATCGCGCGCGAGCTGCACCGGCGCAGCCCCCGCAAGGACGAGCCTTTCGTGGTCGTGAACTGCGGCGCCATCCCCGAGAACCTGATGGAGTCGGAGCTCTTCGGGCACGTGCGCGGCGCGTTCACCGGCGCGGTGGCGACGCGCAACGGCAAGTTCCAGGCGGCCGACGGCGGCACCCTCTTCCTCGACGAGATCGGCGAGATGCCGGTCGGCCTCCAGGTGAAGCTCCTGCGCGCGCTGCAGGAGAAGATCGTGATGAAGGTCGGCGACACCAAGCCGGAGTCGGTCGACATCCGCGTGGTCGCGGCGACCAACCGCGACCTCGAGCAGGAGATCCAGCGCGGCAACTTCCGCGAGGACCTCTACTACCGGCTCAACGTGGTGAACCTGCACCTGCCGCCGCTTCGCGAGCGGGGCGACGACGTAGTCGTCCTGGCCAAGTACCTCTTGAACAAGTACGCGGAGGAGTTCGGCAGCAAGGTGAAGGGCTTCACGCCGAACGCGCTGATCGCGCTGAAGAAGTACGACTGGCCGGGGAACGTCCGCCAGGTCGAGAACCGGATCAAGAAGGCCATCGTGCTCTGCGACAAGACGCTGATCGGCCCCGAAGATCTGGATCTGTTTCCGGAGGCGCTCACGGAGATCCAGACGCTCACGCAGGCGCGCGAGGACTTCCAGCGCCGCTACATCCTCGAGGTGCTCGAGCGCAACAACGGCAACCGGACGAAGACGGCGCGCGACCTCGGGGTCGATCCGCGGACCATCTTCCGATACCTCGAGCGCGAGCCGGACGCGCCCGAGCCGACCAGCGGGACCGCCAAGAGCGATCCCTGACATCGATGTCGCAGCGAGCCGGGCGAGGGTGGGCGATGGGCCAGCGAATCT
Organism: Pseudomonadota bacterium; assembly: GCA_023427125.1. Lineage (GTDB taxonomy): Bacteria > Myxococcota_A > Polyangia > Polyangiales > Sandaracinaceae > JAEZBP01. The sequence continues at coordinate 6,800 of JAEZBP010000071.1, forward strand.
CACGTGATCTCGCGGCGCGCGGAGTAGTGGGCCGGTGTGGCATTCGCGTTGCACACGGATCGGCGGTGAGCCGGCCGGTCCTCCTCATCGCCGCCGCCACGACACTGCTGATGGGCTGCATCCTCCGCGACTTCGACTACGAGCCTCCGCCCAACTCGCCTCCGTCGGTCGAGAGCCTGCCGCTCAGCATGACGCCGCTGGGCTCGATCCACGTCACCGATCTCACCCAGACGCCAGGCGGCGACGGAGGGATCCCCAACGAGATCTCCTTCGAGGCGGAGGTGCGCGACATGGACGTCTCGCAGCCGCTCGAGGGCCGCGTCTTCCTGGGCACCACGCTCATCCGGGAGATCCGGCCGATCCCGGCCGAGGTGGACTCCCCCGACCCGCGACGGCGGACCGTCTCGTTCAGCATCCCGCGCTCACGGATCCCGGGCGTCGGTTGCTACCCGGTCGAGCTCCTCGTGACGAGCGCGAATGGGTTCGAGCCGTTCCCGAGCCGCAACCCCCTCGAGCCCGGCGACATCGGGTCCGGGCTCTGGTGGATCGCCGTCGGCCAGACGTCGGACGCACCCCCCGACACGAAAGAATGCACGGTGGCGCAGTGAGCGCGGCCCGCTCGGCCGTGCTCCTCTTCGCCCTCGTCGCCGCCGGCTGCGGCACGTTTCTGGACGGGCCTCCGGTCAATCGCTGCGAGACGGACGGCGACTGCCGCGCCGGCACCTGCGACCTCGAGCGCACCATGTGCGTGAGCGAGCCGCGCGCGTCCATGCGGGTGGGCGTCGAGGTCCTCCCGACCTCCGATCCCTACGGCGGCAGGCCGCTCGCCGTGAGCTTCGCGCCCTTCGAGGTCACCGGATCGCGCGAGCCGATCGCGCTGGAGGTCCCCCTCGGCGTCTCGGTGCGCGGGACGGTGCGCGACAGCGCAGGCGTCCCCGTGTCGGCGTCGCTCACGTTCGCGCTGCCCAGCGACATCCCGGGGGTCGCGGGCACCCGCATCGAGACACAGACGCTCGCCGAGCCGTCCCACGAGGGCTCCGAGCTCTTCGACTTCGCCGTGCAGCTCCTGCCGGGCCGCATCTACGACGTGACCATCCAGCCGAACGGCGAGTGGCGCTCGAAGCTGCCTCCGCTGCGCCGGCGGCTCGCCTCGCCCGAGGCGGGCAGGCGCATCCATCAGCCCTTCGTGTGGGAAGAGCTCCAGCGCGTCGAGGGCCTGCTCGTCGACGCGGAAGGCGAGCCTCAGTCCGAGCTCTTGGTCCGCGCGATCGACGCCTCCTCCGGCCGCATCGTCTCCTCGACGTACACCACGGGGAGCGACCCGACGCGCGGCCCGGGCTCTTTCGAGATCTTCTGCGATCCGGCCACCGAGTGGCTCTTCTCGATCAACGCGTCCGCCGCGCGGATCGCCGAAGGCAACCCGAGCCCCACCTTCACCGTCGCACCGAGCGTCCTCATCGCCGGCGTCGACGGAGTGGTCACCATCCAGGTCCCCACCGCGGCCACCGCCTCGCAGATCGTCACCTACGGCGGCTTCGTCGAGGTCGCGGGCAGCGGCCGCGGGACCGCGGCGGCCCTCACGTTCATCGCCCGCGACGTGCTCGACGAGACCACCCAGGTCCTCGGCAGCTTCCGCGCGATGGCCGCGACGAGCGACGAGCCGGGGCACGAGGGCGAGTTCTCGGTGCAGCTCCTGCGCGGCACCTACGACGTGGTCATCACGCCCACGAGCCCCGAGCTGAGCGTGCTCCGCGATCCGGCGGTCCGGATCGATCCGGAGACGACCACCGATCCCGGGCGCCCAGCGGAGGTGCTCGGCCAGACCTTCCAGGTCCCGGCGCGCGCCCGCTATGGCGGCTGGGTCCAGACCTTCGATGCCGAGCCGATGGTCAACGCCCAGGTCCGCGCGCACGCGCGAGCCAGCACGCAGAACGGCCGGCTCGCGGACGTCGCGGTGTACGCGCGCTCGAGCGAGGCGCTCACCGATCCCGACGGTCGCTTCAACGTCCCGCTCGACATCGGCCTCTACGACATCGTCGTCGAGCCGCCGAGCGGCACGAGCTGGCCGTGGGCGATCGAGCGCGACGTGGCGATCGGCGGGGCCGGGGGGACCACCGCGGCCGGCGGCGACGCGATCGAGCTCACCCCGCCGGTGCCGCTCGCCGGGCGCGCCTTCTTCCCCGGGGACCTGCCCGTCGCGGGCGCGGAGATCCGCGCGTACGGGATGGTCGAGCTCGAGGACGGGAGCACCCGCTCCATCCCGATCGGGCGCACTCAGACCGACGCCGACGGGCAGTTTACGCTGCTACTTCCCTCGACGTTTTGAGGGGGACGCGCCCCTCGGAGGCCGGTTCCGCGCCAGAAACGCGTGTGGTTACGCCGACTTAGCCCCCAGAGCGTTTTTCTCGCGTTCCCTCTTGTAACCCGGCCCCGAATCTGGCGTAAGATGCGCCTCGACCTCATACGGTCGCCGCCGACGAAGGTGTCGTCCAGGCGACTTCCTAGGCAACCGAACCAAACGATTCTGGGAGAATTCGAATGAACACGATGCTCAAGACCCAGCTGGTGGCGATCGCGGCGGCAACCCTCGGCCTCACGGCGGCTGGCTGCGGCGGCGGCGCGGCGTCCGGCGACTCGGCCGAAGGCACGGAGACGACCGGCGGCGAGGCCTCCTGCAGCGGCAGCGGCGAGGCTTCCTGCAGCGGCGCGACCGAGGGAACCGAGACCTCGACGGAGGGCGGCGAGGCCGGAGCCGAGGGCTCCTGCGGCGCCGGCAGCTGTGGCGAGGCGGGCGGCGAAGGCGCGGAGTGATCGGCTGATCAGCTGACGCTTCGTCTCCGGACGAGCCCGGTCGCGGGAGCTGCCCTCGAGGTGGCTCCCGCGCTCGCGTTTCGGGCCCGGATTATTCACGAGGGCGCCAGGGGCAGGCCGTAGTTCGTCGAGGAGGCTTGGTCGCACGCCCGAAGCACAGCGAGGAGCGTAGCTTGCCTACGTGACGAGCGAGCACCGGACGTACGGCCAATGCTTCCGGCGAGATGCGGTGTGACACGGCGCTCTCGTGAATAATCCGGGCTAGCTTGCTGGCATGCATTCGCGCGCGGCCGAGCGGAGCGGCCGTTCCCTCCAGCCGGCGCTCTCCCGCCCCGCGTCAGGTCGGGTCCGACTCGCGAGTGAGCTGGCGGATCCAGTACGCGATCCCGCCGACCATCGCGAGCGGGA
>JAEZBP010000242.1 GCA_023427125.1 Pseudomonadota bacterium
CTGCCGATCTGCGCGTGCCGCGTGCTCCCGCTCGCCCAGGGGCTCCGCGCACGCGGGGCCGGGCCGGCGCTGATCGTCGCGTTCCTGATCGCGGCCCCGGTGCTCGGGCTCGAGACCTTCGCGCTGACCGGGCAGCTCCTGGGCTGGCCCTTCGCGATCGTGCGGCTCGTCGCGGCGGTGCTGCTCGCGATCGTCGCTGCGCTCGCGGTGCACCGCGCGGCCCCCGCCCCGGCGTCACACGTGTGCGCCGATCCTCTGCCCGGCGGCGCGCGAGGCGCCACCTTCGCCCGCCGCTTCCTCGCGAGCTTCGACGAGCTGCTCGTGCACATCGCGCCGTGGACGGCGGTGGGCCTCGTGGCCGCGGCCTACGTCCAGGCCACGCTCGGCGAGGGCTCCCTCTTGGCGCTCGGCGGGTATGGGCTCGACCTCTTGGTGGTCACGCTGGTCGCGGTGCCGAGCTACGTCTGCGCGGCCGCGGCGACCCCGCTCGCGGCGGTGCTGCTCGCGAAGGGCATGAGCCCGGGGGCGGTGCTCGTCGGGCTCCTCCTCGGGCCGGCGACCAACGTGGCGGCCATCGGCTTCTTGCGCGCGAGCTACGGCCTGCGCGCGGCGGTGATCGGCGTGGGCACGCTGATCCTCGGCGCGTGGGCGATCGCGCTCGCGGTGGACGCGTCGGGTGTCGCCGTGGTGCCGGCCTCGCTCGTGGCTGGCGAGCACGAGCACGGCCTCGCCGCGTACGCGGTCGCCCTCGTCCTCGGCGTGCTCTTGCTGCGGAGCATCTGGCGCGTCGGCCTGCGCGGGTGGCTCGCGAGCCTCGGCGAGTCGCTCGGCGCCCATGATCACGCGCACCACCATCATGCGAACCACGAGCACGCGAACCACGAGCACGCGCATCACGAGCGCTCGCCGGCCGTGGGGCGCTGATCGGTGTTGCCGGAGCTCGAGCCGACCGAGGACGCGGCCGAGCGCGGGCCGGCGCGATCGCACCCGGGCTGGATCGTCCTCCGCGTGCTCTTCGGCGTCGTGGGGATCGCCGCGGTCGCGTGGCTGGTCCGAGACGTGGGCGTCGACGCCCTGGAGGAGGCCATCGTCCCGGCGCTGCCGTGGCTGCCGCTCGCGCTCGCGCTCGAGGTCGCGCGGATCGGCATGGACGCGCTCTCGAGCCACTACTCGCTGCGGCGCGAGGATCGGGTGCCGGCCTGGCCGATGTTCGCGGCCCACCTCGTCGCGTACGCGGTGATGGGCGTCGCCCCGGCCGGCCGCGCGACGAGCGAGGTCGTGAAGGCGAGCCTGCTCGCGCGCTGGATGGGGGCCGGATCGGCCGCCGCCCTCGGGACGGCCAACCAAGCCAACACGCTGATCTCGTCGGGCACCTTCACGCTCTTGAGCGCCGCCGCGGCCTACGCGCTGACCGGTCCGTCGATCCTGACCGGCGCCTTCTTCGCGCACTTCGTCCTGATGAACGTGAGCGGCCTCGCCCTGCGCGCGCTGGCCCGCTACGAGCGGGTCGGCGCCTGGCTCGCGCGCCGCGTCCCTCGGCTCGCTCGGCACGTCGAGGCGTTCCAGGCCACCTCGCGCGAGACCGCGCTCGTCCCGGGAAAGCCGGTCTTGGCGATGATGATCGGGCGCGCGCTCCAGGCCGCGAGCTTCGGCGTGCTCGCGATGGGGGTCGGGCTCTCGCCGGGCGTGCTCGGCTCGCTCGCGGTGCACGGCGTCTACCTCGTGGTCGCGGCGATCGGCGTGATGATCCCCGGCCAGCTCGGCGCGAGCGAGGGCGGCTTCGCCTACTCGGCCGAGATGCTCGGGACGACGGAGGCGCGGGCGATGTCGATCGCGCTGCTGGCCCACGCGATCCAGCTCGCGCTGGTCGGCGTCGGCTTCGCCGTCCTGGCGCTCTGGCCGCGCCGATCTCGAATCTAGGAAAGCGCACGGCGGCGGGTTAAGTTCGCCGCCGATCCCATGAAGCGCTGGGGAACGATCCTCGCGGTGCTGCTGGCCGTCTCGATGGCCGCGGGAGCGGCGTCACAGGATCTCTCGGCGTTGCCCTCGAGGCCGGTCGCCTTCGCCGCGCCGATCGAGGATCCGGCGGGCCGCGTCGCGCGGCAGATCGCCGAGCTGGTCCCGACCCTGCCGAACCTGCGAGCGCGGGTGGCGCACGGGCAGTGGCGGCTCGACGATCGGGCGCGCTGGTCGATCCGGCCCGAGCGGTCCTGCCTCGACGAGCTGCGCGAGCGCGGCGTGCAAGCCGAGCTCTTCCGCACGGAGCTGACGCCGATCCCGACGCCCGTGCGCATCCAGAGCGACCTCGGCGGCGTGCACTACCGCAAGCGGCCCGGGGCGCTCCACTTCATCATCTCGTGCGAGCTGGCGGTGCGGTTGACCCGCGTCGCTCCGATCTTCCGGGCGCACGGCATCGACACCATCGACGTGAGCTCGAGCTGGCGTCGCGCGCCGAGCACGAGCTTCCATCGGATGGGCCTCGCGCTCGACATCAAGGCCTTCCACGGCACCGCCGGGACCTGGGTCGTCGAGGGGCACTACCCCATCGATCGAACGGCCCCGACCTGCCCGGCGTCCTCCGAAGCGCCCCCGCTCCGGCGCCTCGCCTGCGACCTCGCCGCGAGCGGTCAGCTCTCGACCGTGATCACGCCGAGCTACAACCTCTCGCACCACAACCACTTCCACATCGACGTGCGGCCCGACGACCCCCGCGTCTTCGTGCGATGATCGGGCTGGCCGCCGCACCGATCGAGAGACAATCCACGGAATGCACGAGCTGCACGAAAAGACTGCCGTCGTAACCGGCGCCGCCTCCGGGATCGGCGCGGCGATCGCGAAGCGCCTGCGGGACGAGGGCTGCCGCGTGGCGCTGGTCGACGTCGACGCTGACGCGCTCCGCGCGAGCGCGGGCCCCGGCGTCACGACGCACGCGATGGACGTCTCGGACGCCCGCGCGTGGGAGGCGCTCGCGGCCGAGGTCGCGGAGGCGTACGGGGGCGCCGACCTGCTCGTGAACAACGCGGGCATCACGATCCACGGGGCGTTCGCCGATCAGTCGCTCGACGATCTCGATCGCATCGTCGGCGTGAACCTCAAGGGCGTGCTCTACGGCTGCCGCGCGTTCCTCCCGCAGCTGCAGGCCGCGGCGGGCCACATCGTGAACGTCTCGAGCCTCGCGGGGCGCGTCGCGTTCCCCTATCAGTCGAGCTACTGCGCGACGAAGTTCGCGGTGCGCGGGTTCACGGCCGCCCTCCGCATGGAGCTCTCGGAGCACGGGATCGGGGTCAGCGCGGTGCTCCCCGGGACGGTGGCCACCCGCCTCCTCGACGCCGCGCGCACCTACGACCGAGGCGCGTCGAAGGCGCTGGCCGAGCTCATGCTCCGCCACGGCGCTCGACCCGAGCACGTCGCCGACCGCGTCGTCCGCGCGATCCGCCGCGACGAGGCGGAGGTGGTGATCGGCTGGGACGCGCACCTCACGACGCGCGCAGAGCTCCTCGCCCCCTCCGCGCTCTACGGCGCGCTCGCGATGGGCTTCCGAAAGCGCCGCCGCTCAGCGGGTTGATCGCATCCGCGCGCAGGGCCTTCACCTCCTGAGCCCGACGAGGGTGCGTCGCGCGAGCGCTTGTGACGTCCTCTCACAGGGCTACGTAGCGGCGACCGAGCTGACCTGGGCCGTGACCCGAATCGAGGAAAGGAATCCATGCGTATCGCGTTCTTCGCCTCGATCGCGGATCAAGACGCCGCGGTCCTGCACTACCGCGGGGTCATGCGGGCGCTCGCCGAGCGCGGGCACCGCGTCACCTTCTACGCGCCCGAGACCGCGACCCTCGAGGCGCGGCCCGGCGAGCTGACGTGGGCTCAGGTCGTCACCTACCCCGTCGACGCCGCCGAGCGGATCCACCCCTGCCTCGACGCGGCGAAGGACGCCGACCTGATCATCCGGACGAGCGGCCACGGGGTCCTCGACGAGCTGGTCCACGCCGCCGTCCTCGATCTCTCGGGCCCGGGGCGGCGGGTCGTGTTCTGGGACCTCGACACCCGAGCGACCCTCGCGCGCGCGCACGGCAACCCGCACGACCGCTTTCACGAATTGATCCCGCGCTACGATCTCGTCCTGAGCCACGGGGGCGGCGAGACGATCCGGCGCGCGTACCGCGAGCTCGGCGCGCGCGAGTGCGTGCCCGTGGAGGGCGCGATCGATCCGGCGACTCACCAGCCGGCGCCGAAGGACCGCCGCTTCGCCGCCGATCTCGGCCTCCTCGCGGACCGGCGCCCCGAGCAGGAGGAGCGGGTGTCGCACCTCTTCCTCGAGGCCGCGCGCTGCCTCCCGGATCACAGCTTCGTGATCGGAGGGAGCGGCTGGGGCGGCGTGGCGCTTCCGTCGAACGTGCGCACCGTCGGCCACGTCGCTCCCGCCGAGCACAACGCGTGGAGCTGCTCGCTCCAGGCGTCGCTCCACCTCGACGGTGGCGCCGCGCCCGCGACCCCCGTGCTCGAGGCCGCCGCGCGTGGCGCGTGCCTCGTCACGGACGGGTGGAGGAGCATCGGCGCGCTGCTCGAGCCGGGAGAGGAGATCTTGATCGCGAACGACGGTGAGGAGGTGGCCGCGCTGCTCGACGGCACGACGCGCAACGAGCGGCGGCGGATCGGCGAGGCGGCGCGCCGTCGTGTGCTCTCGGAGCACACGTTCGCTCGGCGCGCGATCGTCCTCGAGGGCGTGCTCGACGCGCAGTCCTGAGGCGGGGCCGGCGGCCGTCCTGCGACAGCCCTGTCAGCGGGGCTGCCACGCCTCGTCGGCCGTCGGGCGCTCTTCCCTCTTCGACGCCGACGCCCGCTCGCCGCGGTCCTCCCGCGACCTCTCGCGCTCCTCGCGCGGCCCTTCCCAAGCCGCCGCCGCGCCGAGCGCACCGAGCCACATCACGTACCCGCGCTCGTGGATCCACTCCTCCATGACGACACCTCCAGCCGGGTCTCCTGCAGGCCTCGCGCCAGCCTCCCGCCTTCCGCCGTCACCCCCGATTGCCACCCCACCCCGAGAGCTTACGGCTCTCCCACGGAGGCCTGAGGCATGACGAGCGACCATGACGTGCGCGAGGCGGCCATGCGCGATCGACGGGGGCGCCGGGCGATCGCCTGGGGGAGTGGCATCGTCATCGTCGGGTTCGCGCTCGGCTGCATCCTCTCCTTCATCCCGGCCGCGACCGGACTCCAGCTGCCCACCGTCATGCTCGACTGGGTGGTCATCGCGGGCTCGCTGGCCATCGGCGCGATCGGGCTCGCCTTCACCCTCTATGGCGTCATCGAGCTCATGCGGGCTCGACCGCCACGGCGCGAGCGCCACGCGTGAGCGCCGCTCACGCGGCGCACCGAGCGAGCGGCGATTCGGCGAGAGGCTCCTCGAGAGAGCAGCGTGTCAGCCGACGGTGCCGAGCTCCGCTTCCTTCGCGCGGAGGTAGCGGCCCTCGAGCTCCTCCGATTGACCGCGCGAGATCGACTTCTTGGCCTTGGGGAAGACGGTGAGCTCCTCGTCCATCACGTGGCGCTGAACGAGCTTCATCAGCTCGCGCAGCTTCGTGATCCAGGTGTCGTCGGTCACCGGCATCAGGTTGAGCTCGTCGAGCATCCGCTCGATCTCGTGGTGCTCCTCGGCCGAGCGCGTCATGTGCTCGGCGAGCTCGGGGATCGTGCTGAACGAGGAGTAGACCTCGCGCTCCTCGGCGCGCGAGTGCGCGAGCAGCTCGCGCCGGATCCGGGGAAAGAGCTCGGCGCGCACCTTGGAGTCATGGCCCGAGACGGAGACACGACGGATCATCGTCGAGATCTCCCCGTGCTCGGTCGCGAGGCGCTCGAAGACGCCCGACCCTCCGGTCAGCGCCTGCCGCGCACCCTTGACCTTGCCCATCACCTTGCCTGCGATTTCCGTCCCACGCGGCATGTCGATCGTCTCCTCTCGTGCGCGATGTCCGTGCGCGATGTCGGCGCGCGATGTCGTCGAGGGCCGGAGCCGCAGACCGCGCCAGCGCGCGCGGTCGGGGCGTGACACACCGTCTTCGCGTCACCGCCTGTCGCGGGCTGCGAGTCCGTCCTCTCCCACGACGTAGGCGCTCCTCGTCCACGGCCAGGGGTGAGGCGCCGCGGCGACGGCTCATGCATTGCATCGTGTCGAGCGAGGCCGAGCGATGCCGCAGCGCCCGCACCCGGACCCGTTCACGACGGCCGAGCGCGCCCCGAAGAAGAGGCCGAGCCGCCGTCGTGTGCTCATCGTCGACGGCAACGTGTCGTCGCGGAGCCGCCTCGCCGAGGCGCTGGCCGCCCAGGGCCTCACGGTGGACGAGGCGCGCGCCGCACACGACGCGATGGCGATCGCCGCCGCCGTGCCGCCCGATGTGGTGGTGTACTCGGTCGGGTGGGGCGCGGGGCTGCATCAGCTCGACGTCCTCGAGGACGTGGTGACGCAGGCCCGCTCGCGCGCCCCGGCCATCGTGCTCACCACGCCGCTGTGGATGCGCGCGACGCGCGGCATCACGCTGCGCGGCGCCGTGCCCATCGCCGAGCTCGTCGCGGCCATCGAGCGCGCGCTCTCGACCCAGCGAGCCTGAGCGCGCCGCGAGAGACTACCCGCTCCCCTCGGGAGCCGTGGCGCCCGTGGCTGCCGCGCGAGCGGTGACAGCCGGGCAAGCCACGCGGCACGGAACGCGTCGCTCCACAGCGCGAGGCACTTGTGGCATCGTCGTGCGCATGTCGGACTCGGGTGAGCGTCGGGACGGAGAGAAGGAAGAGCGGCTGCCGCGGCGCGCGGTGCTGCGGGGTGGGCTCGCGAGCTTCGCGGCCGCGCTGATGTCGCGCACGCTGCCGGGGTGCGGGCCCGGGCTCGCGGCGGACGGCGGGATGGACGGCGGCGGGCAGCCCGACCTGGACGCAGGGAGAGACGGAGGGCCCGTCGACGCGGGGCCGGTCTATTTCCCGCCGCGCGACATCCCGGCTCCCCCTGCGCTGGTCTCGCGCATCGCCGACCTCGGGCCGCTCTCGGCCGACCCCGACGCCAACGGGCTGCGCTTGCCGCCCGGGTTCACCTCGCGGGTCGTCGCGAAGACCGGCGAGCTGGTCGAGGGGACCGACTACATGTGGCACGTCTTCCCCGACGGCGGCGCCTGCTTCCTCACCGAGGACGGCGGCTGGATCTACACCTCGAACTCCGAGATGCTGGCGGTCGGCCGCGCCTCGGGCGGCGTCTCGGCGCTGCGCTTCGACGCGTCGGGCGACATCGTGTCGGCCAAGGGCATCCTCACGGGCACCAACGTCAACTGCGCGGGCGGGCTGACCCCCTGGCACACCTGGCTCTCGTGCGAGGAGGTCGTGCGCGGCCAGGTCTGGGAGACCGACCCGTGGGGCGAGCACCCGGCGGTCGCCCGGCCCGCCCTCGGCGTGTTCAAGCACGAGGCGGTGGCGGTCGATCCGGTGAACGGGCACCTCTACCTCACGGAGGACGAGAGCGACGGCTGCTTCTATCGCTTCGTCCCCGACGCGCTCACGCCGGAGGGGCACCCGGATCTGCACGCGGGCCGGCTCGAGGTGGCGGAGGTCGCGGCCGACGGCGCGGTCACCTGGCACGCGCTGCCCGATCCGCAGTTCCAGGGCAGCGAGCCCTGCAACGCGCAGGTCGCGGCGGCCACCCACTTCTCGGGCGGCGAGGGCATCTGGTACCACGCGGGCGTCATCTACTTCAGCACCAAGGGCGACCACCACGTCCGCGCCTATCGCGTCGCCGACGCGCGCATCGACGTGATCTACGACGGCAGCGACACCGCGGGCCTCCACGGCGTCGACAACCTCACGGTCTCCTGCTGCGGCGACGTGCTGGTGGCGGAGGACGGCGGCACGATGCAGGTCGTCGCGGTGCTCCCCGACGGCACGCTCAAGCCGATCGTGCAGGTCATCGGGCACGACGGCTCCGAGGTCACCGGCCCCGCGTTCGATCCGAGCGGCACGCGCCTCTATTTCAGCTCGCAGCGCGGCCCCGGCGGCGGCTGGACCTTCGAGGTCACCGGCCCCTTCCACGAGCCGATGCCTTGATCCCGACACCTGCGAACGGCGGCAGGTGTCGGCCTAGCGTCACTCCGCTCCGCTCCTTGATCACATTGGTCGCTCCGCTGCGTGACGGCATCCCGACACCTGCGAACGGCGGCAGGTGTCGGCCTAGCGTCACTCCGCTGCGC
>JAEZBP010000255.1 GCA_023427125.1 Pseudomonadota bacterium
CGAGGCGCTCGAGGCTGGGGCGGTCGGCATCAGCACCGGCCGCACCGACAACCACCGCGCCGCCGACGGAAGCCACACGCCCGCCGCCGAGGCGACGATCGCCGAGCTCAAGGGGCTCGCCCGTGCGCTCGAGGGCCTCGACCACGGCGTCGTCCAGGCGGTCAGCGACTTCGACATGACCACGTCGCCCGACCGCTTCGACGCGGAGTTCGACGTGCTCGAAGCGATGGCCGAGGCGGCGAGCGGCCACCCGCTCAGCATCTCGCTCCTCCAGCGCAACATGGAGACCGGCCAGTGGCTGAAGATCATCGCCCGCGCGGAGCAGGCCAACGCCCGCGGGCTCGACGTGCGCCTCCAGGTCGCGGCGCGGGGCATCGGCGTGCTCCTCGGCTTCGAGGCCACGTTCCATCCCTTCATGGGCTTCCCGAGCTACAAGGCCATCGCCCACCTCCCCCTTCCGGAGCGCGTCGCGCGCATGCGCGATCCGGAGCTCAAGGCGCGGATGCTGAAGGAGAAGTCCGAGCGGATCGCCGGGGACGGAAGCCCGATCCCGCCGCTCGCCGATCACCTCCTCGCCAACCTCGACTTCGTCGCGATGAGCCTCTGGAGGCTCGGCGAGCCGGTCTGCTACGAGCCCAAGCGCGAGGACTCGCTCTTCGGCGAGGCGATGCGGCGCGGGGTGAGCGCGCTCGAGGCGGTGTACGACGCCATGCTCGAGGGCGAGGGCAAGGAGCTCCTCTACTTCCCCATCTACAACTACATGGAGGGGAACCTCGACGCGGTCCACCGCATGCTCACCCACCCGCTGGCGCTGGCCGGCCTGAGCGACGGTGGCGCGCACGTCGGCACGGTCTGCGACGCGAGCTTCCCGAGCTACATGCTCCTCCACTGGGCGCGCGATCGCGACCGGGGGCGGATCCCGCTCGAGAAGGTCGTGCGGATGCTGACCGCGGAGAACGCGCGCTACATGGGCTTCTCCGATCGCGGCACGATCGCGGCCGGCAAGAAGGCCGACCTGAACGTGATCGATCACGCGCGCCTTCGCCTCCGCCGCCCGGCGCTGGTCCGCGATCTGCCGGCCGGCGGCAAGCGCCTCCTCCAGCGCGCCGAGGGCTACCGCGCGACGATCGTCTCGGGCCAGATCGTCATCGAGGACGACGCCCTCACCGCGCACCGCCCCGGCCGCCTCGTGCGGCTGTGATGTGAGCCCGACCCGCGAGCTCGCTCCGCGAGGCGGTGCGAGCCGCAGGGTCTAGATGTGCGCGACGAAAACCCTGACAGGTTCCGCGGGCGGGACGGGCCCCATCAGGATCAGTTGCAGGCGGCGGGGACGTCGCGGCCCATCGCGCTGAGCGAGGTGCGCCAGCCGGTGATCATCGTGGTGCAGCTGGTATCGACGCCAGGGCCGCCGGCCGACTCGGCCGCCGCGATGCCCGCGCAGGTCTGCTCGGCGGTCACGCCGGGGGTGGCCATCGCGTCGACGTAGGCGTTGCAGCAGTCGCGAGCGCGAGCGCAGGGGCTGCCACCGCCACCTCCGCCGGCGGCCGGCTCCGCCGTGGGCTCGGCGGCGCTCGTCGTGGTGGTCTCGGACTCTTCGGCGCCGCACGCGGCGAGGGCAAGACACGCAAAAACGGTGAGAAACGCACGCTTCATGGGATGCTTCCTTTGTTGTTTCGCCGCCGGCGGTCGCCGCGGCGCGGGCACCCCAGAGCAAGGGCCAGGCCGCGCTTTCTCGCGATCCGGCCCGCTCTCATGACGCAATCCTTGCTCGAATCGGCAAGGCACGAGCCCGTACCTCCGCCGCTCACTCCAGCGACGTCCAGGGCAGGCCACAAACAGAACGGGCCGGACCGCTCTTCAGCGGCCCGGCCCATCTCGCGAAGCGGCCTCGCTCGGATCAGCGAGGCGCGTGCGCGCTCACTCGGCGGCTGCCGTCGCCTTCTTCGCGGCCGGCTCGATCGAGGAGGGCGCCTCGCTCTTGATGCGCATGCCGTAGAACGAGCGCCACACGAAGAACACGCTGATGATGAAGCACACCACCGCCGCGACGACCGCGATCGTCGAGCCGGTGTCGGTCCCGTAGCGCACCGGGAGCATCACCGCGAGCTCGACGGCGAGGAGACCGAAGAGCGTGGTGAACTTGATGACCGGGTTCATCGCGACCGACGAGGTGTCCTTGAAGGGGTCGCCGACCGTGTCGCCGACGACGCTCGCCGCGTGCAGATCGGTGCCCTTCGCGTGGAGCTCGGTCTCCACGATCTTCTTCGCGTTGTCCCAGGCGCCGCCGGCGTTGGCCATGAAGATGGCCTGGAAGAGGCCGAAGACGGCGATCGAGACGAGGTACCCGATGAAGAAGTAGGCGTCCGCGAACGCGAACGCGAGCGTCGAGAAGAAGACCGCGAAGAAGATGTTGAGCATCCCCTTCTGGGCGTAGATCGTGCAGATCTCGACGACCTTCTTCGAGTCCTCGACCGACGCCTTCACGACCCCGTCGAGCTTGATGTTCGCCTTGATGAACTCGACCGCGCGGTACGCGCCCGTCGTGACCGCCTGGATCGACGCCCCGGTGAACCAGTAGATCACCGATCCGCCGGCGATGAGGCCGAGCAGGAAGGGCGGGTGCATCAGCGAGAGGCTCTCGATGTTCTGCGTGAGTCCGTGGGTGAGCATCACGATGATCGAGAAGATCATGGTGGGGGCGCCGACGACCGCGGTGCCGATCAAGACGGGCTTGGCCGTCGCCTTGAACGTGTTGCCCGCGCCGTCGTTCTCCTCGAGGAGCGCCTTGGCCATCTCGAAGTCGGGCTTGAACCCGTGCGCCTTCTCGATGTCCTTCTCGATGTTCGGCAGCGTCTCGATCATCGAGAGCTCGAACACGCTCTGCGCGTTGTCGGTCACCGGGCCGTAGCCGTCGACCGCGATGGTCACCGGGCCCATGCCGAGGAAGCCGAAGGCCACCAGGCCGAACGCGAAGACCGCCGGAGCGAGCATGAGCGTGTCGAAGCCGTAGCCGCTGATCCACCACGCGATGCCCATCAGGCCGAGGATGGTCATCCCGAGCCAATACGAGCTGAAGTTACCCGCGACGAGGCCCGAGAGGATGTTGAGCGACGGGCCGCCCTCCTTGGAGGAGGTGACCACCTCGCGCACGTGGGCCGAGTTGGTGGAGGTGAAGACCTTCACGAGCTCGGGGATGATGGCGACGGCCTGAGTGCCGCAGGTGATGACCGACGAGAGCTTCCACCAGAGGGTGCCGTCGCCGAGGTCCGGGATGAGCAGGTAGCTGACGAGGTAGGTGAAGGCGACCGAGACGATCGAGGTGAGCCACACGAGGACGGTGAGGGGCTTCTCGAAGTCCATCTTGGCGGCGTCCTTGTACATCGCCTTCGCGATGGCCTCGTTGATGAGGTACGAGGCGCCGCTGGCGATGACCATCACGACGCGCATCGCGAAGATCCAGACCAGGAGCTGGACCTGCACAGCCTCCTCGACGGCGAGGAGGATGAACGTGATGAGCGCGACGCCGGTGACGCCGTAGGTCTCGAAGCCGTCGGCGCTCGGGCCGACCGAGTCGCCCGCGTTGTCGCCCGTGCAGTCGGCGATGACGCCGGGGTTGCGCGCGTCGTCCTCCTTGATGCCGAAGACGATCTTCATGAGGTCGGAGCCGATGTCGGCGATCTTCGTGAAGATGCCGCCCGCGATGCGGAGCGCCGAGGCGCCGAGGGACTCGCCGATGGCGAAGCCGATGAAGCAGGCGCCCGCGTAGTCGCCGGGGACCACGAGGAGGATGAGGAGCATCAGCCCGAGCTCGACGCTGATCAGCAACATGCCGATGCTCATGCCGGCCTGGAGCGGGATCGCGTAGACCGGGTGGCCCTTGCCGCGGAGGCTCGCGAACGCCGCGCGCGAGTTGGCGAAGGTGTTCACCCGGATCCCGAACCAGGCCACGCCGTAGCTACCGGCGATACCGATCAGGCTGAACGCCAGGATGACGACGACCTTCGTGGGCGCCATCCCCTGGAGGAAGCCGAAGTAGATCACCATGATCGCGCCGATGAAGACCTCGAGCAGCAGGATCAGCTTGCCCTGCTGGATCAGGTAGGTCTTGCAGGTCTCGTAGATGAGCTCCGAGACCTCGAGCATCGAGGCGTGGACCGGACGGCTCTTCATCGAGAAGAGCATCGCCATGCCGAACACCAGGCCGACCACGCACACGGCGAGGCCACCCCAGAGGAGGTGGGTGGCGTCCATGCCGGCGATCTGCACGTGGAGGTCGGGGAGGACGAGGTTCGCCTCGCCGCCGGCGTGGTGGTGCTCGCCGTCCTGCGCGAGGGCGGTGCCGGCGAGACCGAGGCCGAAGAGCGCGGCGAGGGCCGCGGCGCTCGTCCGCAAGAGGCTCGTACGGGTCGTACGAAGAAAGGATGACGGATTCATGTGAGATCGACTCCGGGTGAGAGCGCCTCGGTTGAGAAAGAGAGGGCCTCGAAACGTCTGGGGGCCGCGCGGCGCCTGGCGG
>JAEZBP010000295.1 GCA_023427125.1 Pseudomonadota bacterium
GCCGCGAGCCGCGCCTCGGCCTCCGCGCGGCTGCGCGCGTCGAGCAGCGGCGGCGTCGCGGGCACCACGCGTGCGAGCACGTCACCTCGAGCGACCGCGTCGCCCGGAGAGAGCTCGATGCGGCCGACGTTGCCGCTCAAGGGCGCGCTCACGACGTAGCGATCCTTCACGCGGGTGCGCCCGTCCTCGTCGACCGTCACGCGCATCGTGCCGCGCCGCACCCGGGCGGTGTCCACCTCGGCCGGCCTCGGCATCAGCGCGATCACGATCGCCGCGATCACGCCGAGCAGCGTGAGGATCGTGAGGCCGCGTCGCGCCCAGCGCCGCAGCGCCCGGCGCCGATCGCCGCGCCTCGGACCGTTCTTCGCTGCACCCGCCGTCGTCGTGTCCGTCATGGTCACTCTCGCGTCTTGAGCACGCCAATGAGATCGAGCTTGTCGAGCTGCCGCCTCACGAGGAGCGCGCTCGCGAGGCCTGCGGCGAGCGCGACCAGCACCGCGAAGGCGTAGGTCGACGGAGCGATGGTCGCCGCGAGCCGATAGCGCTCCGGATCCGCGCTCGCCATGATCGCGTCGGCGAGCTTGGTCCCGATGAAGAGCCCGAGGGGGACGGCCAGGGCGAGCTGCACCCCGAGCTCGCCGAGCAGCACCGCGCTGATCTCGCGGCGCGTGAAGCCGAGCACACGCAGGCTCGCGAGGTCACGCGCCCGCACCGAGAGGGCCACGCGCGCGTTGTTGTAGACCACGCCCACCGCGATCACGACCGCGAAGATCGTGAGGATCAGCGTCATCGCCGCCATCGACTGCCCGCTCTGATCGCGGAACTGATCGATGATCGCCTGGCGCCGCGTGATCCCGATCACGTGCGGCAGCTGGCGCGCCCGCGCGCGCAGCTCGTCGAGCGCGCGCGGATCGACGCGCATCACGACCATCGACACGCGGCGCTCCTCGCCGATCAGCCGGTGCAGCGCCGCGTCGCTCATGTGCCCGGAGAGCCCGAACGACTCGTCGATGAGGCCCGCGACCCGCACCTCGCGCGCCTGCCGCTCGCCCTCGAGCGGCTCGACGATGACCGCATCCCCCACGCGCACGCCGAGGATCTCGCCGAGCTTGCGGGTGAGCACCACGCCGTCCTCCGGCACCCGCACCTCGCGGCCGTCGACGTCGAGGAGCGCGCGCAGCGTGTGGTCGTCGCGGTGGCCCTGCACCGCCACGTCGCGCCACCTCGCGCCCGCGCGGATGCGCGCCGAGACCATGCGGATCCCCTCGGCGCGCTCGACGCCCGGCAGGTGCTCGAGCTCGCGCACCGCGCGCTCCGGCAGCGGCCGCGAGAACGAGACCTGCACGTCCTCGCGCCACGCGGTCTGGAACTGCAGCTCGATGAGCCGGTCCATCGCGTCGCCCGAGAAGCGCCCGACCACCATGATCGCGATTGCCATCGCGATGCCGACGCTCGAGAGCGCGAGGCGCAGCGGCCGGCGCTCGATCTCGCGGAGCACCATGCGGCCCGAGACCTCGAAGAGCCTCGCGGGCAGCCCGCGCGAGAGCCACGTCGCGCGGTAGCTCGCCGGCGCCGGCGCGCGCATCGCCTCGGCGGGCGGCATGCTCACCACCTCGCGCACGCTGCCGAGCGCGCCGATGACGGCCGAGCCGAGGCTAATCTGCACGCCGACCGCCACCACCGACATCGGCAGGCGGTACGCGCTGAAGGGGAAGC
This sequence comes from Pseudomonadota bacterium, assembly GCA_023427125.1. Lineage (GTDB taxonomy): Bacteria > Myxococcota_A > Polyangia > Polyangiales > Sandaracinaceae > JAEZBP01. The sequence goes on from JAEZBP010000295.1 coordinate 1,717, forward strand.
GGAAGAAGTCGGTGTAGAGCGAGGTCATCGCGTCGCCGAGCCAGGCGCCGAGCGCGACGCCGAGGAGCACGCCGAGCAGGACCATCACGCCGCAGAGCTCGAGGAAGTGCAGCCCGACCTTCCAGCTGGGATATCCCACCGCCTTCATCACGGCGATCTCGCGGCGCTGGAGGTGGACGAGCCGCGCGAGCACGACGTTGAGGAGGAAGGCCGCCACGCCCAGAAAGATCAGCGGGGCGATGGTCGCGAACGACTCGAGCTGCGCGAGCTCGCCGTCGAGGAAGTAGTTCGACGACTGCTGGCTGCGATCGACCACCCGGAACGCGCCGTAGGGCGCCAGCGTGCGATCCACCGCGGCGACCACGCCAGCGGAGGACGCGCCGGGCTGCATGCGGATGACCGCGCTGTTGAACGCGCCCTCCATGTGGAACGCCGCGGCCATCGCGGAGCGCGGCATCCAGATCACCGCGAAGCGCTCCTCGGACGCGATCGCGCTCTCGGTCGCGGCGAAGACGTACTCCGGCGACATCGCGATCCCGACGACGCGCAGCTCGTGCATCTGCCCCTCGAGCACCGCGGGGAGGACGTCGCCGGGCCGCACGCCGTGCTTCGACGCGAAGGACTCGATCAGCACGATCTCGTCGTGGCGCTCACCCTCGGGCATGCGGCCCTCGAGCAGGTAGACGCCATTCATCGGCGGCTCGCCGGAGTCGGGGATCGACACGATGTCGGCGATGCCCGCCTCGGCGAGGAAGTCGACCGGCAGGAGCGCTCGCTCGACGAGGCGCGGATACACCGCGGCGACGCCCTCGATCGCCTCGAGGTCGCTCGCGACCGAGCTCGGCGCGCGCTCGAGCGTGGCGAAGACGTCACCGAAGCGCTCGTCGGTGTAGTACGCGTCGCGCGTCGAGAGCAGGCTCACGTAGGTGCTGCGCAGCGAGACCCACGCCGCGATCCCCGCCGCGACCACCAGCGCGATGGTGATCACCTGGCCGCGGAGCTGGCCGAGATCGCGCAGCAGCTTGCGATCGAGCGCGCGCATCACCACCGCAGATCCGCCGGGCGGGCCTTGGTCTCGTTGCGCGCCTCGTGGTCGATCCGCCCGTCGGCCAGCGTGACCACGCGATCGGCCATCGTGGCGATCGGCGCGTTGTGGGTGATCACGCAGGTCGTGGTCCCGAGCTCGCGGTTCACCCGATCGATCACCTCGAGCACGAGGATGCCGGTGCGGAAGTCGAGCGCGCCGGTGGGCTCGTCGCAGAGCAGGATGTCGGGGTTCTTCGCGACGGCGCGCGCGATCGCCACGCGCTGCTGCTCGCCGCCCGAGAGCTGCGCGGGGAAGTGATCGAGCCGCTCCGAGAGCCCGACGAGGGCGAGCGCGTCGGCGGGATCCATCGGCGACGGAGCGATATCCGTCACCAGGCCGACGTTCTCGCGCGCGGTGAGGCTCGGGATCAGGTTGTAGAACTGGAAGACGAAGCCGACGTTCTCGCGGCGGTAGCGGGTCAGCGCGGACTCGCTCGCGTCGGTGAGCTCGTGATCGCGGTGGAACACCCGGCCGGTGCTCGGCGTGTCGAGCCCGCCGAGGATGTTGAGGAGCGTGCTCTTGCCGCTACCGGAGGCGCCGAGCAGCACCGTCAGCTCCCCCTCGCGCAGCGCGAAGTCCACGCCGCGGAGCGCGTGCACGTCGACTTCGCCCATGCGGTAGACCTTCCCGACCGCCCGCGCCTCGAGGACCACGCCGTCGCTCACTCGGGTTTCCTGCCCACGTTTCAGGGCCGGCGCAAGGGGAAGGTCAGGCGATGGGCAGGCGCACGAGGAAGCGGGCGCCGCCCTCGGGCGGGCTCTCGACCTCGATGGTCCCACCGAGGCGCTCGATGATGGTGTGGCAGACCGCGAGGCCCAGGCCGGTGCCCTGGCCGGGCGGCTTGGTCGTCACGAAGGGCTCGAAGAGGTGCTCGCGGATCGAAGCCGGGATGCCCGACCCGGTGTCGGCGACGGCGAGCTCGACGAAGCCAGCGGCCGGGCGCACCTCGAGCGTGATCGTGCCCTCCCCCTCGATCGCGTCGGCGGCGTTGAGCAGCAGGTTGAGGACCACCTGCGCGAGCCGCGCCGCCTCGCCCCGAGCGGGCGGGCACTCCTCCGCGAAGCGGCGCTCGATCGTGATCCGCTGCAGGTCCTTCTGCGGAGCGACGAGGCGCACCGCGTCCTCCACGACCTCCCTCAGATCGCACGAGCGCTCGGCCGAGGCCGGCTCGTCGCGCGCGAAGTCGAGCAGATCGCGGATGATGTGGTGGATGCGCTCGGTCTCCTTGCGCACGCGGCGCAGGAACTCGCGCTGCTGCTCGGGGGCGAGATCGCCCGCCTCGACGAGCTCGACGAGGCCGAGGATCGCGCTCAGCGGGTTGCCGATCTCGTGCGCGACACCGGCCGCGAGCCGCCCGACCGAGGCCAGCTTCTCGCTGGTGACCAGCGAGCGCTGCGCGGACGCGAGCTCCTTGGTCGTCCTCTCGAGCTCCTCGAGGCGGCGCCGCAGCGTGGCGCGCTCCGACGCGAGCTCCGCCTGCATGGCGTTGAACGCGACCGCCAGCCGCGCCACCTCCGCAGCGCCGCGCACCGGCACGCGCTCGGGCTCGGCACGCGCGGGCGAGCGCGCGAGCCGCTCCGACGCGCGGGTGAGATCCTCGACCGGCCGCACGATCGATCGCCCGAGCAGGATGTACGTGAGGAGGAGGGCCGCCGCGGCCGTGATGCCGACGTAGAGGAAGAGGAGCCCGGGAAGCGAGCGGCCGGCCGGCTCGATCCAGAGCGCGAGCGCGCGCCCGCCGTCCTCGACCTCGATCGACGGCGCGCCGCGGCGACGGCCTCGCGCGATCGTGGGCTCGTCGGATCCGCCTCGGAGCTCCGCGCCGGCGATCCCGCCCGTCCCGATCAGCGCGTCGAGCGAGGACTCGCTCGCACCGGCGGCGAGCAGCGCGCGCGCGGTGCCCTCGGCGGCGCTCCTTCGGTCAGCGTCGATCGCGCGGCTCCCGAGGCTCGAGGTGGCGAGCCCGAGCAGGAGCACGCTCAGCGCGAAGCCGAGCCCGAGCACCACGAGGATCTGCGCGCGCAGCCCGACGCCGTGCTCGCGCCCGAGGCTCGACAGCGCAGGCTCGGACGGCCGCTCGTTCTCCTCGCTCACGCTGGCATTGGACCCGAAAGGGACGGAGACCGCTACATGCACATCGACGGTGGGGGCGTGTACGATGCGCCTCGTGCAGACGGTGGCGCTCGACGGCTTGCTCCAGCTCATCGACTCGGCGGAGGGCCGCGCCAGCGCGGCCGAGGTGGCCCCGCCGGGCCTCCCTCCGGTGGAGGGCGGCGCGCTCCTGCCGCTCCGGCAGGCGCACGATCTCTTCCTCCTCGCGTTCCAGCGCCTCTTCGAGGCGTTCGGCCGGCCGGACCACCCGCGCGAGGACGGCGTGCCGGCCGATGACGGCGAGTCGGCGGCCCTCGCCATCTGGGACTTCGAGGGCTACCAGGTGGCGCTCGCGGTAAGGCCGGCCGACACGGCCGCCTCGGTCGTGCTCGAGGTCCGCGCCGCCTCGTAGCGTCAGGGCTCCGCTTCCAGCACCGCGTCCTCTCGCTCGTAGCCCTCGGGCCGCTGCATCAGATCGACGAGCACCTCCACGTCGGGATCGTCGTCGCTGATGATGATGCGACCGGACTCGAGGTCGAAGAACATCCGCGGGTCGCCGTCGCGGCGCGTGCCGTTCGAGTCGTGCGCGAACACCAGCTCGTCGCCGTCTTGCCGGCAGTTGTTGTAGCCCGCGCCGCTCAAGCCGTAGACGAGATCGCCGCTGCAGCGGACGCGGATGCGGCAGTTGAGATAGCCGCCGTTGGCCCGCACCACCTCGACGCTGCAGGTCTCGCCGGTGCGCGCCATCGTCGGCCCACGCGCGGTCACCACGCGCCCGCGATACACGATGGGCTCGCCGATCTCCTCCACCGACACGAGCGGAGCGCCGCACGCCGAGAGCGCGATCACGAGCGCGAGGGAGGTCTTGCGCATGGAGCGCCGCAGGATCACCGCGAGCACCGCGGCGATCAAGCCTGCACCGAACCTACGGGCGCGGCTCCCGGCGATCGGGGCTATGCGGCCAGCAGCTCGCGGGTACGCGACTCCCAGCGGCCGTTGAACAGGTCACCGCGGAGCGCGGCCATGTGCCCGGCGCCTTCGGGCGACCACCGCATACCTTGGAGCTAGAGCCGGCTGCCGGTGACGTGGAAGTTCGCGCTCTCGACCGCACCGCTGCCGACCCGCAGGCCGCGGG
>JAEZBP010000303.1 GCA_023427125.1 Pseudomonadota bacterium
TCCCCACCCGGGGGACGCGGCGCCGTTTCCGTTTCCGTCAGGCGTCTCAGCCGACCTGGCCCTGCGGCTTCTCCTCCTTGCAGAGCAGGTCGCGCGCGGCGCGGATCGCCTCGGCGGTCGCGAACGCCGCTTGCCGGTGAGCGGCGCGGCACCCCTCGGAGTCGCCACGAAGGGCGGCCGCGAGCTGCTGATGGAATGCGCACATGGCATCGGCCACGAAGTGTTGCGCGCGCTGGATCGTGAGCAGGTGGCGGGTCTGCATCGATTCCCTCGTGGGTTCGTGAGAGAGCCGAGCAAGCGTCGGTCCATACCCCACGAGCACCCGCTCTCGTGCCGCCGACCCTCCACGACCCCACGGCGGCGCCTCAGCCGTGGCGGCCGGCCACGTGGGTGACGCTCGGCCGTCGTGCTCGGCTATCCTCGGCTGGACATGACCTACCTCTTCGAGACCGACGAGCATCGAGCCCTCCGCGACCAGCTGGGTCGCTGGGCCAAGCGCGAGATCGCGCCGCACGCCGCCGAGTGGGAGGAGGCCGAGGAGTTCCCCCGCGAGCTCTACCGGCGCGCCGGCGAGGACGGGATGCTCGGCGTGGCCTACCCCGAGGAGGTCGGTGGGAGCGGCGGCGACGCGACGCACATGCTCGTCGCGGCCGAGGAGCTGATCTTGCGCGGCCGCTCGGTGGGGACGTGCGTCGGCCTCGGCAGCCACGCGATCGCCCTGCCGCCGATCGTCAAGCACGGCACGCCCGAGCAGCAGGAGCGCTTCGTGCGCCCGGCCCTGCGCGGGGAGCGCATCTCGGCCCTCGCCATCACCGAGCCAGGAGGCGGCAGCGACGTCGCCTCACTCCGCACCCGGGCGGTGCGCGATGGCGACGCCTACGTCGTGAACGGCAGCAAGACCTTCATCACCTCGGGCTGCCGGGCCGACTTCGTCACCACCGCGGTGCGCACGGGCGGGGACGGTCACGGCGGGATCTCGCTGCTCGTGATCGAGCGAGACACGCCGGGCTTCACGGTCAGCAAGAAGCTGAAGAAGACCGGGTGGTGGGCCAGCGACACCGCGGAGCTGTCGTTCGAGGACTGCCGCGTCCCGGCCGCGAACCTCATCGGCATCGAGGGCGCGGGCTTCATCGCGATCATGACGAACTTCACGCAGGAGCGGCTGATGCTCGCGGGGCAGTGCGTGGCGATCGCAGAGCTCGCGCTCTCGGAGGCGACCGACTACGCGAAGGCGCGGCAGGCGTTCGGGCGGCCGATCGCGGGCTTCCAGGTGATCCGCCACAAGCTCGCCGACATGGCGACCAAGCTCGCGGCGGCTCGCTCGCTGACCGGCGAGCTCGCGGTGCGCGCGGCCCGAGGCGAGCAAGATCCCGCGCTCGCGGCGATGGCGAAGAACGCCGCGACCGACATGTGCAGCGAGGTCGTCGATCAGGCCGTGCAGATCCACGGCGGCTACGGCTACATGCGCGAGACGCTGGTCGAGCGCCTCTACCGCGACGCGCGGCTCTACCCCATCGGCGGCGGCACCCGCGAGATCATGAACGAGATCATCTGCAAGGTGCGCGGCTTCTGAGGTTCAGCGGATGACGTCGAGCACGAGGGGCGAGAGCCTCGGCGGCTTCGGGCCGAGCTCGAAGGCGGCGCGCACCCGATCGGCGATCGGCTTGGCGCCCTTGGTCTGGCGCACGTGGAGCTCGGCGAGGACGTCGCCCTCGCTCACGCGATCGCCGCGCTTCGCGCGGAGCACGATGCCGACCGCGGGATCGACGTCCTGATCGGCGCGGGTGCGGCCCGCGCCCATCGCGACGCCGGTCAGCCCGAGCTCGAGCGGATCGATGCCGCGCACGAAGCCGCTCTTCGTGGCCTTCACGCGGACCACCGAGGGCGCCTCTGGCAGGCGGTCGGGCTCGTCGACGGTGCGCGGATCGCCGCCCTGCGCCTCGACGATGCGGCGCATGCGGGAGAGCGCCTCGCCGCTCTCGATGGCGGCGCGCATCGCCGCGCGCGCGGCGCTCTCGGTCTTGGCGACCTTGGCGATGCGCATCATCTCGGCGCCGAGGACGAGGGTGATCTCGCGCAGGTCGTCGGGCCCGCCGCCGTGGAGGATCTCGAAGGCCTCGCGGGTCTCGAGCGCGTTGCCGATGGTGAGGCCGAGGGGCGCGTCCATCGTCGTGAGAACCGCGGTGACCTTCTTCTTCGCGAGCTTTCCCACCCGGACCAGCGAGCGCGCGAGGGCGCGCGCGTCCTCGAGCGTCTTCATGAACGCGCCGCGCCCGACCTTCACGTCGAGCACGAGCCCGTCGATGCCCTCCGCCAGCTTCTTGCTGAGGATCGACGCGGTGATCAGCGGGATCGACTCGACGGTCGCGGTCACGTCGCGGAGCGCGTAGAGCCTCTTGTCGGCCGGCGCGATGTCGGCCGTCTGCCCGATCAGCGCACACCCGAGCTCGCTCACCTGCGCGACGAAGCGCTCGATGGGCATCGTGACCGAGAAGCCGGGGATCGCCTCGAGCTTGTCGAGCGTGCCGCCGGTGTGGCCGAGGCCGCGCCCGCTCACCATCGGCACGTGCACGCCGCACGCGGCGAGGATCGGCGCCAGGCAGATCGAGACCTTGTCGCCGACGCCTCCCGTCGAGTGCTTGTCGACGTGCCGGCCCTTGGGGCCTCGCAGCGTGACCACGCGGCCGCTGTCGCGCATCGCCAGGGTCAGCGCGGTGGTCTCCTTCGGCGTCATCCCGCGCAGGAAGATCGCCATCGCCAGCGCGCTCATCTGGTAGTCGGCGACCTCGCCGTCGGTGAAGTCGGAGATCAATCGCTGGATCTCCGCGTCGCTCAGGGCGCCGCCGTCACGCTTGTGCGCGATGAGCGCGGGGACGGTGCGGAGGGGAGGGCTCGCTTTGGCCATGTCGGAGCGCAGGGTACGCGAGCTCGCAGCCCGCGGGCATGTTCCTGCACAGGATGGGGGTCCGAGCTCTCGTGCCCGTGCCAGCCGCGGAGCGGCGCGCCCGAGCCCGTGCCCATCCGTTCCCACGTCGACCATCGAGCCGCGCGGAGCCGTGCTGCCGGGAGGAGGGCGCTCTTCAGCGCTCTCCTCACACACGCGCTATATGTGCGCCAAGCGCGGCAAGAGCGGCCTCCTCTGGGGAATCGCGGGCGTGGTCCTGCTCGGCGGGCTCTTCGCGATCAACGCCACCGTGCGGCCGGACGAGGCCGCGCTCGAGCCGACGACGCCGCCGGAGCTCCGCCGGAGCGGGACGCGCCCCGAGGTCGAGCCCGCGCCCGACGAGGAGCAGGCCGAGCTGCCGCGGGCCAACGCGCCGAGCGGGCCCACCGTCGAGGCCACCGAGGAGCCGGCCGAGGAGATCGCGCCGGCGGCGCCGAGCTGCGAGCACCCCTTCGTTCCGTCGGCGCCCGGCCAGTGGCGCCGCTACTCCTGGCGGCAGAGCGGAGAGGCGCGCGCGGCCGAGCTCCGCATCGAGGCGCGCTCCGCGCGCGAGCTCGACGGAGGCGAGCGCGAGATCACCTGGCAGGTGGAGATCACCGCGACCGACAGCCAGGCCGAGCTCGCGCGTGAGGCGATGACCACGCGCTGCGTCCCGGGGCGCGACGCGGAGGAGCCCTGGTTCGGTATCCTCGAGCGCAGCCTGGCGCTGACCATGACCCGCCAGCCGCGCTGGCGCTGGCCCGCGCGCCTCCGCGCGGGGGCCACGTTCGAGGGCACGGCCGCCTTCGACACTCAGGGCGCCGAGATGCGCGCGCCGGACGACGCGACCGGAGGGCCGGAGCTCCTGCGCGTCACCCGCAGCCACACCGTCGGCGAGCGTGAGGCGATCGAGGTACCGGCCGGGAGCTGGCGCGCGTGGCGGGTCGACTACGACGAGCGCCACGCCTTCGGCGAGCGCGGCGAGAGCGGCAGCGGCACCGTCTGGGTCGCCTCGGGCGTCGGCATGGTGAAGAGCACCGCCGAGAACTCGCAGGGCGTCTCGCAGACGATCGAGCTCGTCGCCTACGGCCCGCGCTGAGGCCGAGTGGCATGAAGGCCGTGGGCGTGCGACCTTCGCACCGTGAGTGAAGGCAAGGCGCTCTGGGAGGCGATCGGGGAGCTGCGGCGCACGCGCCGCGAGCTCGTCGCGCAGCTCGCGACCGTGGTCCGCGATCCGTCGACGGACGTGGCGTGCTCGTTCTGCGGAGACCGCCCTCCGTCGGTGGTGATCATCCCCGGCCCGGAGGCGGCGATCTGCGATCGCTGCGTGGGCCTCTGCCGCGAGCTCCTCGAGACCGCGGGCGTCGAGTAGCCGTCACTCGGCCGGTGCGCCCTCGGGGATGTGCTCGGGCTTGGCGGGCGCCGGGATGTCCTCGGGCTCGCCCGGCTTCTTGCGCGGGGAGAAGTCGCGATAGCCGAAGCGGATCATCGTCAGCAAGAACGTGACGGCGAGCGGCCCCAGGATCAGGCCGATCGCGCCGAAGACGAGCACGCCGCCGACCAGCGAGAAGAAGACGATCACGCCGTGGAGGTGCATCCCGTTGCGGATGAGGATCGGCTTGAGGAGGTTGTCGACGAGGCCCACGACCAGCACGGCCCACGCGAAGAGGAAGATGCCCTGCCAGGTCTGGCCCATCAGCAGGAGCACGCCGGCGATCGGGATGGCCACGATGCCGGTGCCGACGGAGGGGATGAACGAGGCGAAGAAGGTGAGCAGGCCGAAGAAGACGACGTTCGACACGCCCGCGATCGCGTAGCCG
>JAEZBP010000715.1 GCA_023427125.1 Pseudomonadota bacterium
CACCCCGACTGCGCGCTCCTCGACGGTGCGGTCGACGCCAGTGCGGTCGACGCCAGTGCGGCCGACGCCGGCGCCGACGCGGCCGCTCCCGCCGGCTCCGCCCCCGACGGCGGCCCCTGAGCGTCACACGGCCGCTCCTCCCCCGCCGCGCGGGTGTGACATCATGGAGGCACGCGCTAGATCCCCGCCCGGAGCTGACGTGAACGAAGCCGCCACCGCGATCGAAGAGACCACCGTCCCCGCCAAGATGGAGACGCGGGCGCTCACCCTCTCGTACGGCAAGACCAAGGCGATCGACGAGATCACCGTCCGCGTCGCCGCCCGGAAGGTGACGGCGCTGATCGGGCCCTCGGGCTGCGGCAAGAGCACGTTCCTCCGCTCGCTCAATCGGATGAACGACGTGATCGACGGCGTGCACATCACCGGCACGGTCCTCCTCGACGGGCAGGACATCTACGCGCGGAACGTCGACGCGGTGGAGGTGCGCCGCCGCGTCGGCATGGTCTTCCAGCGCTCGAACCCGTTCCCGAAGAGCATCTTCGAGAACACCGCGTTCGGCCTCCGCATCGCCGGCGAGAAGCAGAAGTCCGTCATCGAGCAGCGCGTGGAAGAGTCGCTGCGCGCCGCGGCGCTCTGGGACGAGGTGAAGGATCGCCTCGACAGCTCCGCCCTCGGCCTCTCGGGCGGGCAGCAGCAGCGCCTCTGCATCGCGCGCGCGCTCGCCGTGAAGCCGGAGGTCATCTTGATGGACGAGCCCGCCTCGGCGCTCGATCCGATCGCGACCGCGCGGATCGAGGAGCTCATCCGCGAGCTGAGCGCCGACTACACGATCGTCATCGTCACCCACTCGATGCAGCAGGCCGCGCGCGTGAGCGACTACACGGCGTTCTTCTACATGGGCAAGCTGATCGAGTACGGCGAGACCGACCAGATCTTCACGCGCCCCGCCGAGCGGCGCACCGAGGACTACATCACGGGGCGCTTCGGATGAGCTCGCTCACGAGCCGCGCGTACGAAGAGGAGCTGAGCGCGCTCTCGCAGCGCGTGGTCGGGATGGGCGCGCGCTGCGAGGAGCTCATCGAGATGGCGATCCGCGCGTTGGCCGAGCGCGACGTGGGCCTCGCCGCGCGCGTGAAGGAGGCGGATCGTCAGATCGATCGCGACGAGATGGAGATCGACGAGCTCGCCGTGAAGATCCTCGCACGCAGGCAGCCCGCCGCGCGCGATCTCCGCTTCCTCGTCTTCGCGCTGAAGGTGGTGACGGATCTCGAGCGCATCGGAGACGAGGCCGCGAACATGGCGGGCCGCGCGCTCCAGCTCGCACAAGCCCCTTCGCCCGGCGGCGGGCGCGGAGGGCCCCAGCCCGTCCCGGCGCTCGTGCCCGCGCTCGAAGAGATGGCCGCGGTGACCAAGGACCTCGTGCACCAGGCGCTCGAGGCCTTCGTGCGGCGCGACGAGGCGCTCGCGCGCGACGTCCGCGAGCGCGACGACGAGGTGGACGCGATGTACGGCGATCTGCTGCGGGCCTGCCAGGCCTACATCCGCGCGCACCCCGACCAGGTGGCGGTCGCCATGTGCCTCGCGTCGACCTCGAAGTACCTCGAGCGCATCGCCGACCACGCCACGAACATCGCCGAGATGGTCGTCTTCGTCACCTCGGGCGAGGACGTGCGCCACCCCTTCAAGCGCTGAGTTGGCTCTGCGCGCGCTGGGTTGGCTGGCGCGCGCTTCACGAGCGCGCGGGCCGAGCTACGCGGCCCTTCCGTCCGGCCAGCGCTTCCCATCCCCGGTGTCCAGTGAGCGTGGAGCCGCTCCGCTCGGCGCTCCCAGGTCCGCTCCGCTCGGCGTCCTCCGAGCGCCGTGATTTTGCGACAGCCTCTGGGCTCCGGGCGTAGACTCGCGCCCGATGCTCGCCAAGACGCGCTCCCCGATGCTCGCGCTCCTCTCCGTCCTCGCGGGCTGCAACCTGCTCGGACGGGACGACGCGCCTCCGCCGGTCGTGGATCCCTCGCTGCACCCGCCGGCCGAGACCCAGCCGGCGCCGACGCCGGCCCCCGATCCGACGCCCGGTCCGGCGCCGCAGGGCAGCACCACCCCGACCACGGGGATCAGCTTCCCCGGCCTCGAGGGCCTGCCGATCCCGCTGCCCCTGCCGGATCCGAACGCGCCCGATCCCGCGCCGCCGGCGCGGGGATCGCTGGCCGCGGCGCCGGCCGGCAGCTTCGACGGCAACGGGCACCTCACGCGCGCGTTCCTCGCGCCTCGCGCGCAGACGATCCACCAGGCGCTCGTCGCGGCGCTCGACACGCACCAGAGCGAGCAGACCCGCGCCATCCCGTTCGAGGTCCTCGACGAGCCCAACGAGCCCAACGCGGCGGCCGCGTGCACCCGCGCGACGCGCACGCCGGTGATGATGATCACCTCGGCGATGCTGGAGCTCGCCGCCGGCATCTCCGAGACGAGCGCGTACGACGAGGCCGCCGGGACGACGACCTACGAGACCTACGTGACCTCGGTCATCGAGCAGGTCCGCAACCAGCGCCCGGTGCAGGGCGTCGATCCCTCGCTCCACACGGCGCCGCACTCGATCGATCCGCACAAGCTCGCGCGCCAGGTCCACCTCTACGATCAGCAGATCGCGTTCATCGTCGGCCACGAGCTCGCGCACCACTACCGCGGCCACACCGACTGCGTCAGCGGGCGCACCGACGCGGAGCGCGAGCGCGGCGCGATCTCGCGCCGGCTCGCCCACACGATCCCGACGTTCTCGCAGCCGCGCGAGGTCGAGGCCGACATGTGGGGCGTCGTCAACGTGATGGAGTCCGGCCGCGGCCGCACCGGCGGGGTCTGGAACCAAGAGGGCGCGCTCCTCAACATGGACTTCTTCCGCCGGCTCGCCGATCAGGGCGGCGCGGAGCTGGTGCTCGCGTTCCTCAGCACGCACCCGCCGGCGCTCGTGCGGATCCCGATCGTGCGCTCCACCGCGCAGCAGTGGCAGCCAGGCTGGCGGCCTCCGGCGATGCCGACGCTCGGGCCCGGAGGCATCGAGCTGCCCGGCCCGGGCGGCACGATCCGCCTCCCCGATCCCAGCCAGCTCGGGATCGACCCGAGCCAGCTCCCGTTCCCGTTTCCGCCCCGCCAGCGGTGATCGCGATCGGCTGGGCGATCCGTGGCATCCTGGCTCGCGATGCATGTGACGCTCGCGATCGAAGCGCCGAGCCTCGCCGACTACGAGCGGGCGCTCCCCGATGGATGGAGCTCGTTCCCACAGTGCGAGGCCAAGGCCACGCTGGTGCGCACGCTCGCGACCGATCCCTCCCTGCGACGCGACGAGCTGCCGGCCGCCCTGCGGGAGGTCCTCGACGACCCGCCTCCCGTGACCGCGTGGGTGCCCGAGGTCCACGTGGTCGGCATGCTGGTCGCCGTGCACCATGAGCACGCGCGAGCGGGGAACGCGGCGGCGTTCCTCGAGTGGATGGCCGAGCGCAACCGCGAGCTCTTGGGCGGCGCGGCGTATGCGCCGATGCTGCGCGCGAGCACCAGCGAGAAGCTCGTGAAGAACATCGCGACGGCGTGGGAGCGCCTGCACCGCGGGACGGAGCTCGCGATGCGCGGCGAGGTGGAGCGCGACGGGTCCGAGCACACCGCGGCGCTGATGCTCGACGCGCCGCCCGGTCTCTACCCGAGCATCTCGTCGCACATCCACGGCATCAGCTTCCGGGTCCTGCTCGAGGCCGCCGGCGGGCGCGATGTCCGGGTGCGCCACGTGGTGCACCGCCCGGGTCACACCGAGTACCTCCTCGCCTGGACGGGCTGAGCGCCGCTTCCGCGGCGAGAGCGGGTCTCTCGATGCTCCGGACTTCCACGCGCGATCTCGGTGTCCGCGCGGGGCTCGCGCTCGCGGCGCCGCTGCTCGCGATCGCCGGGGGCGCGATCGGCGCAGCGATCGCGGACATGCTCGCGCTGCGCGACGCGGACTCCCGCTTCGTGGCGGTCACGCTCGGCGCGCTG
>JAEZBP010000366.1 GCA_023427125.1 Pseudomonadota bacterium
GCGCGGGCGAGCGCGCGCGGCTGGCGGTGCGGCGGCGCGGTCAGGTGGAGGCGATCGAGGTGCTCATCCCCGCCGCCGAGACGCGGCGCGAGGAGCGCGCCCCCCTCGAGCTCGTCCCGATCGATCAAGGAGCGCAGCGGAGTGACCGGACACCGGGGATGGGAAGCGCCAGCGGGTCGGTGCCGCGTAGCTCGGCCCGCGCGCTCGCGAAGCGCGCGCAAAGCCAACTCAGCCTCAGCGAACCTCGAGGCCGTGCGGCTTGCCTTCGGCGAAGCCGGAGGTCGTCTGCACGCCGACGACCGCGCGCTCGTAGAGCTCCTCGAGCGTCCCCGCGCCGACGTAGGTGAGCGCCGACTGCAGGCCGGTGATCATCTCGATCAGGTGCTCGCCCACGCTCTCGCGCCCGGGCCGGATGTAGATGCGCGAGGTGCTGATGCCCTCGCGGAAGAAGCCCTTCTTCGCGCGCTCGAACGCGTCGAGCCCCGCGGTGCGCTCGGCCACCGCGCGCGCGCTCGCCATGCCGTAGTTCTGCTTGTAGATGTTGCCCTCGGCGTCGACCTTCACGTCGCCCGGGCTCTCGAAGGTGCCGGCGAGCACCGTGCCCACCATCACGCGCGCCGCCCCGGCCGCCATGTAGAGCACCACGTCGCGCGGGTGGCGCACACCGCCGTCGGCCCACACGTGCTTGCCGAGCCGCCGCGCCTCCGCCGCGCAGGCGCGCACCGCGCTGAAGGTCGGCCGGCCCACGCCGGTCTGCATGCGCGTCGTGCACATCGCCCCCGGGCCCACGTTCACCTTGATGACGTCGGCCCCCGCCTCGATGAGCTCGCGCGTCCCCTCGGGCGTGCACACGTTGCCCGCCACGATCGGCGCGCGATCGCCGATCACCTCGCGGACCGCGCGGACCGCCTCGATCATCCGCCGCTGGTGGCCGTGCGCGGTGTCGAGCACCAAGACGTCGACGCCCGCCGCGACCAGCGCCTCGGCCTGGCTCCGCGCCTCGCTCGAGATGCCGACCGCGGCCGCCACCATCAGCGTGCCGCTCGCGCTCTTGGCCGGGCGCAGGAGCTCGAGCCGCACCGCGTCGTCGCGCGTCAACACGCCGTGCAGCCTCCCCTCCTCCGAGAGCACGGGCATCGCCTTCACGCGCGCGCGCTCCATGCGCAGGAACGCGTCGTGGTTGCTCGTGCCGACGGGAACGCTGACGAGCTCGCGCTGCATCAGCTCGCCCACCGGCGCGTACTGATCGCGATCGCGCAGATCCGACGCGCTCACGAGCCCGATCGGCCGGTGCCCCGCGTCGACGACCACCACGATGCCGTGGGCGCGCTTGCGCAAGATGCCCTCCACGTCGCGCACCGTGGCGTCGGGGGCGACGAAGAGCGGCGTGTCGTAGCGCGGATCGGCCTGCTTGATGTGGCGCACGATCCGCTCGACGGTCTCGAGGCTCATGTCCTGCGGCAAGACGCCGAGGCCGCCGAAGCGCGCCATCGTCTCGGCCATCCGCTTGCCCGTCACCGCGTTCATGTTCGCGCTGACGATCGGGTGGCTGCCTCCCGCGAAGTCGACCGGCGTCAGGTCCGTCTCGAGGCGCGAGGTGCCATCGAAGCGGCCGGGGAGGAGGAAGACGTCCTCGAGCGCGAGCTCGAGGTGCTGGTCGTGCTCGGGGTGCAGGAAGCGCATGCCCCGGATGTACCACGCGGCCGCGTCAGCGCTTCGCCAGCCGCTTGCGGTACTCCCTGACGGCCTTGGTCATCGGCCTCATCGAGGCGAGCTCGGCGACCTCGGCGTGATCGATCCCCGGCAGCACCTTGCTCCGAGGGATGCGCACGTATCGGCCTCGCCGCAGCGTGTAGAGCGCGAGCTCGCCTTCTTGCCAGTACCAGACCTCGCGCACGCCGAGCTTGCGGTAGATCTCGAGCTTATTGATCCCGCCCGAGGTCCACACCACCTCGATCGCGAGGTCGGGGCGCACCGGATCGAGCTCGTCGCCGACCACGTAGCACTCGTCCGGCTCGGCCCCCCTCTCCACAGCCTTCTCCTTGAGGGTCCACGAGCCGTACGGCGTGATGTCGACGTCGTTCTCCATGCACCACGCCTCGACGAGGCAACCGATCATCGACTTGAACGACTCGTGCGTGCGCGACGGGCTCATGATCTCGAGCACCCCCTCCAGGAAGTTGATCCGCGGCGCCGAGTGATCGCCGCGCATCTTGAGCACCCGCTCGTAGTCGGCCCACGTGACGCCTCGGAGGATCACGATGTGGTCGTGGTCGTCCGAGGGGGGGGCCACCAGCACCCGCGCTGCTTCCGCCATGACCCCAGTCTACTCCAGCTGTGCTAGATGGGCCGCGATGGCCAAGCGGGACGAGGCGTTTCGGATGGAGGTCGTGGCCAAGGCGCGCTCGTTCAAGCGCTCCTGGGTGGACATGGCCGAGTCGCTCGTGGAGGTGCGCACGCGCGGGTACTTCCAGAAGTGGGGCTACGAGACGCTGCACGGCTACGCGCTCGAGGAGCTCAACATCAAGCGCGGCACGGTCGACAAGCTGACCGGCAGCTACCAGGCGCTCGAGCAGCACGTGCCGCACGTCTTGCAGTGGGACGGGGTCGCGCAGTCGATGCCCGACATGGACGCGGTCGAGTACTTCGCGAAGGCCGTCGAGCCGCGCAGGGACGAGGACGGCGAGCCGGCCGAGGGGCCGCCGCGCGAGGTCATCGACGAGCTCAAGCAGGCGATCTTCGAGGATCAGATCAACCCCTCGTCGCTGCGGCGCCGCTTCAACCCGATGCTCAACCCGCGGCCCGAGGTCGACCCGAAGAAGGAGCTGCTCGCCCGCGTGAAGGCGCAGGCCAAGCGCCTCGAGGAGCTGCTCGGCGGCGTCGAAGGCCTGACCGAAGAGCGGGTCGAGCAGGTCACGAGCGCGCTCGAAGAGCTGCGCGCCGATCTCGATCGGCTCGAGTGAGCGCGCATACGCGC
>JAEZBP010000383.1 GCA_023427125.1 Pseudomonadota bacterium
GCGCGTATCGCTCCGAAAGCTCCGCGTACGTTCCCTCACCCGCCTCGTATGCGAGGACGGCACGCTGACGAAGACGCTGAGGATGCGGGTTCGGCATCCCGCAAGAAGATCACAACGCGATCGCCGACTCAAGTGGTGTCCGGGTTAAAGCGTTGGGATCGCCGCCAAGGCTGCCTTGGCGGTGCCCCAAAGGGTCTGCGCGGCCGCCAAGGCTGCCTTGGCGGGGCGAAAAATGTTCTCTGCGCTGCCAAGGCTGCCTTGGCAGCCATTTCAACGGTTTTTCCGTCCGCCGAGGCAGACTTGGCACGGATCTTGGCGCCGAATGGAAGCGCGCGGCCGCTCAGCCGACCGGATCGGCGTCGTCTTCGTCGCCAGTGGGCGCGGGCGTGGCGGGCGTGGGGGCCGGGCCGTCCGTCGGAGCGGTGACGAGCTCCTCGAGGTCTTCGCCGGCGTCCTCTTGGCCCTTCGAGCGCTGCACCTCGGCGAGGTCGTCGAAGACGAACGACTTCAACGCGAGCTTGTTCTCGTGGCGCAGGACGCCGTCGATCACCGACTTGTTCGCGATGTACTTATCGAGCCACTGCGCGCGCGCGTTCTCGATCTCCGGGCCGAGATCCTTCTGGCGCTTCTGCGCGGCGCGCTGGGCGTCGCGGTTGCGTACGGCGATCTCGTGTGCCGTGGTGAGCTGCCGGAGCCAGCCAACGCTGCCCTCGATGCGCTCGTCCTCTGGCTTCTCCGCGTAGGGCGTCAGCGTCTTGATCATGCGCTCGAGGTGTCCCGCGAGCTTGGGAAGGCGCTCGCGACCCACCACCGAGGGCACGTCCGCCCCGAAGAAGATGCGCGGATCGAGCGGTCGGCCCTCGAGCGAGTTGAGCCAGGCGCCGAAGCGCACGATCGTGTCGGTCACCTTCGCGACCTCTGCCTCGTCGATCTTCAGCCCCTTGACGCGTCCGCGGAGCCCTTCCATGCGCGCGTTATGGGTCTCCTGCACCTGGATGCAGTGCTCGATCGCGCTCGCCCACACGCTGTTGAGCGGGAGCACCGCGTCCCTCATCGCGATGCACGCGAGCCTCCCGTAGATCACGGTCTCGAACGCATCGATGTAGCTGTCGGCCATCGGGCCCTCCTCCCGCGCCCGCCCTCCGAGCGCCGAGAGGAAGACTACGACCATGCGCGAATGAAGCGCAACCCCCGATCGCGATTTTTTCTTTGCCATCCTCGCGTCGGCGATCCCCCCCACGAGCCGCTCGCGGTCGGCGCGATGATCCCGCGCGACCCTCGCGTCATCGCATGGCGCTCGGCCCCTGAGATGCCGCCCTCAGGTCGGCGCGCCGGCCCACGCACGAGGGTGCGACGGGCGCTCTCGCGCCGCGCGCGTTGCTCGCGCAGAAGCAGGAGCGCGACCAGCAGGTCCAGGGCCGCGGTCGTCGAGCGCTCCGTCGCGGTGATCGCGTCGGTGCAGCCCCTGCCCCGCTCCGCACGGAGTGCAGGGGCAAGGGCAGGGGCAAGGGCAAGGGCAACGGGGCCGCGGCGCGTGGCTCGCGCTCGCCGCGCGGACGCGATAGGACTTCGCGATGCAGGATCCGGAGCTGCTGCGGAGGCTGCTGCGCGCGAAGGATCGGATGGACGCCGCCTCGCACGAGGAGTGGCCCGTCCGGCGGCTCGCGCGGGTCAGCGGCGTCTCGGAGGCGCACTTCGCGCGCTCGTTCAAGGAGGCGTTCGGCGTGCCGCCCCATCGCTATCTGCTCACGCGGCGCATCGAGCGGGCGTCGGCGCTGCTGCGCGACACGGACCTGCCGGTCTCGGAGATCGCGTTCCGGACGGGCTACAAGAGCCTCGGCACGTTCGGCCGGACGTTCCGCGACGTGACCGGGGAGAGCCCGGGCGACCACCGGGCCCGTCAGAAGGCCACTCCGCACGATCTCGAGAGCGTGCCGGCCTGCTTCCTCCACGCCGCGCACCGGCCCGACCTCACGATCGCAGTTTCGGAGAAGCGACGGCAGGAGGCGGACGCTACGAATGCCCCCGACATCATGGAGGTCACGGAATGAGCCAAGGCATCGAGGTGGTCGGTCTCTACGTGCGCGATCAGGACGAGGCGCTCGCGTTCTACACGGAGAAGCTCGGCTTCCGCGTCCACACCGACGTGCGCAACGGCAACTATCGCTGGCTGACGGTGCAGCACCCCGAGCAGCCGTCGTTCCAGCTCGGGCTGTTCACGCCGGGGCCGCCGACGGTGGACGAGGCGACGGCGCAGGCGCTGCGCGAGGCGGTGGCCAAGGGCGCGATGCCGCCGCTCGTGCTGGTCACAGGCGACGTGCGCGCGACCGCCGAGCAGCTGAAGGCGCGCGGCGTCGAGCTCACGCAGGAGCCGGTCGAGCGCTTCGGCAGCGTCGACGCGAGCTTCCGCGATCCGTCCGGCAACGGCTGGAAGCTGGTCCAGAGCCGCTGAGGAGACGATGACGCACCCCGCAGACAGCCACGATTGGATCCGCGTGCAGGGCGCGCGCGAGAACAACCTGAAGGACGTGAGCGTCGCGATCCCCAAGCGGCGGCTGACGGTGTTCACCGGGGTGTCGGGCTCGGGCAAGTCGTCGCTCGTCTTCAGCACCATCGCGGCGGAGTCACAGCGGCTGATCAACGAGACCTACAGCGCGTTCGTGCAGGGGTTCATGCCGGCGCTGGCCCGGCCCGACGTCGATGTGCTCTCGGGGCTGACCACGGCGATCATCGTCGATCAGGAGCGGATGGGGGGCAACCCTCGCTCGACGGTGGGGACGGCGACCGACGCCAACGCGATGCTGCGGGTGCTCTTCAGCCGCCTCGGCGAGCCGCACATCGGGCCGCCCAGCGCGTTCGCGTTCAACGTGCCCTCCGTCCGCGCGACCGGCGCGATCACCGTCGAGAAGGGCGCGAAGAAGGCCGAGAAGGTGGTCTTCACCCGCGCCGGGGGGATGTGCCCGCGCTGCGAGGGACGCGGCTCGATCAACGACATCGATCTCGCGCAGCTCTACGACGAGTCGAAGTCGCTCAACGAGGGCGCGCTCACGATCCCCGGCTACAGCATGGACGGCTGGTACGGCCGCATCTTCCGGGGCTGCGGCTTCTTCGATTCGGACAAGCCCATCCGCAAGTTCAACAAGAAGGAGCTGCACGCGCTGCTCCACATGGAGCCGACGAAGATCAAGATCGACGGCATCAACCTGACCTACGCGGGGCTGATCCCTCAGATCCAGAAGTCCTTCCTCTCGAAGGACCTCGACGCGATGCAGCCGCACGTCCGCGCGTTCGTCGAGCGCGTCGCGACGTTCACCACCTGCCCCGACTGCGGCGGCACCCGGCTGAGCGAGGCGGCCCGCTCCTCCAAGATCAAGGGGAAGAACATCGCGGACGCGTGCGCGATGCAGATCAGCGATCTCGCCGAGTGGGTCGCGGGCCTCACGCAGCCGTCGGTCGCGCCGCTCGTGAGCGCGCTGCGCCACACGCTCGACTCGTTCGTGAGCATCGGGCTCGGCTACCTCAGCCTCGATCGGCCGTCGGGCACGCTCTCGGGCGGCGAGGCGCAGCGCACCAAGATGATCGGGCACCTCGGCAGCTCGCTCACCGACGTGACCTACGTCTTCGACGAGCCCTCGATCGGCCTGCACCCCCACGACATCCAGCGGATGAACGAGCTCCTGCGCGAGCTGCGCGACAAGGGCAACACCGTGTTGGTCGTCGAGCACAAGCCGGAGGTGATCGCGATCGCCGATCACGTCGTCGATCTCGGCCCGCGCGCCGGCGCGGGCGGCGGCGAGGTGGTCTTCGAGGGCAGCGTCGAGGGGCTCGAGGAGAGCGGCACGCTCACGGGGCGTCACCTGAGCGACCGCGCCGCGCTCAAGCCGGCGGTGCGCGAGCCGAAGGGCGCGCTGGAGGTGCGCGGCGCGCGCACGCACAACCTGAAGGACGTCGACGTCGACATCCCGCTCGGCGTGCTGGTGGTGGTGACGGGGGTGGCCGGGTCGGGGAAGAGCTCGCTGATCGGCGGCTCGGTGTGCGGCCGCGAGGGCGTGGTGACGGTCGATCAGGCGCCCATCCGCGGCTCGCGGCGCAGCAACCCTGCCACCTACACGGGCCTCTTGGAGCCCATCCGCAAGGCGTTCGCGAAGGCCAACGGGGTGAAGCCCGCCCTCTTCAGCCCGAACTCGGAGGGCGCCTGCCCCGCCTGCAACGGCGCCGGCGTCATCTACACGGATCTCGCGATGATGGCCGGCGTCACCACGGTCTGCGAGGAGTGCGAGGGCCGGCGCTTTCAGGCGTCGGTGCTCGAGTACAAGCTCGGCAAGCTCGACATCGCCGAGGTGCTCGACCTCGCGGTGGAGGACGCGGCGAGCTTCTTCGGCGACGGCGCGGCGCACACGCCGGCCGCCCACGCGATCCTCACGCGCATGGCCGACGTCGGCCTCGGCTATCTGCGGCTCGGCCAGCCGCTCACCACGCTCTCGGGCGGCGAGCGCCAGCGCCTCAAGCTCGCGACGCACATGGGCAGCGACGGGGGCGTCTACGTGCTCGACGAGCCGACCACGGGCCTGCACCTGGCCGACCTCGCGCAGCTGCTCGGGCTGCTCGATCGGCTGGTCGACGCGGGCAAGTCGGTGATCGTGATCGAGCACCACCTCGCGGTGATGGCGCACGCCGACTGGATCCTCGACCTCGGCCCCGGCGCCGGCCACGACGGCGGGCGCGTCGTCTTCGAGGGCACCCCCGCCAGCTTGGTCGCCGCCCGCTCGACGCTCACCGGCGAGCACCTGGCCGCGTTCGTCGGTAGCTCGAGCGAGTCCCGTGCGGGTCGCCCTCCTCCCCCCCGGCGCGGAGCCCGCAAGCGCTGACTCGCGGGGCACGCTCGTGCGACACTCGCGCGCATGAGCGAGCTCGTCCCCTGTCGAGAGTGCCGGCGCCACGTGCGCGCCGGGACTCCCTGTCCGTTCTGCGGCGCCGCCCCACCCGCCTCGATCCTGCGCGCGGCGCCTCGCGCGTCGGGCCGCTTCGCGATGCTCTTCGCCGGCGCGATCGGGCTGAGCGCGTGCGGCGAACAAGCGAGCCCGGATCTCGAGCCGCCGCCGATGGCGCCCCCTCCGGTGGAGGCGGAGAC
>JAEZBP010000722.1 GCA_023427125.1 Pseudomonadota bacterium
CCCCGCGTGAGCAGGAGCACACCCTCACCCGGCAGCTCGACCTCGGCGAGGGCAACGAGGTGCTCAGCGAAGAGTTCCTGAACGGCGCCGGGAATTGATCGGAGCCATCGCACGGCTTGCCCTGTGAGCCGCCGGGCGCCAGACATCTGGCACGGGGCGCGGCTCGGCCCTATAGTCGCAGCCCCCCAGGCGGCAGGGTTTCTCGAATGGCGACTTACATCACGACTGACTGCATCAACTGCGGAGCCTGCGAGCCCGAGTGCCCGAACCAGGCCATCAGCGAGGGCGAGGAGATCTACGTGATCAACCCCGACCTCTGCACCGAGTGCGTCGGGTTCTACGATCACGAGGCGTGTCAGGCGGTCTGTCCGGTCGAGTGTTGCCT
Organism: Pseudomonadota bacterium; assembly: GCA_023427125.1. GTDB lineage: Bacteria > Myxococcota_A > Polyangia > Polyangiales > Sandaracinaceae > JAEZBP01. The sequence continues at coordinate 386 of JAEZBP010000722.1, forward strand.
TCCCGATCCGAACCGCGTCGAGACCGAGAGCCAGCTCGCCGAGCGCGCCATCGCGCTCCACCCGGACGACAACGAGCTGCAGCTGCGGGTCGAGTCCGGCAACTACCCCTCGCGCTTCCGAAAGTAGCCCGGTGAGGGCGGCGCTCGTCGCGGCCGCGCGCCTCGCGGCCGGGTGCGCCACCGCCGAGCCCACCTTCGCAGGCGGGCGCACGGTCCCCCGCGGCCGCACCGATCTCGCGATCGGCGCGGCCGTTCGCGTTCCGGTCGGCGATCTCGTCGCGCAGCCTCTTCCCGACGACGACCAGCGCCTCCTCGCGTTCGGCGCGCCGAGCGGACCCGCGCCCGCGGCCTTCGTGCGCCACGGGCTCAGCGATGATCTCGACCTCGGCGTCGAGGCCTCCGGCTCGAGCCTGCGCGCGAGCCTGCGCGGGCGCGTTCCGCTCGGCGGCTTCGCCCACCTCGTGATCGGCCTCGCGCCTCACGCGGGGGCGGTTTACGACGGCGGCGCGGGGGCGGCCTTCCGGGGCGGCGCGCTCGTGCCGATCGCGATCACGCTCGATCTCTTCAGCCTCTACGAGGTGTGGATCGGCGCGCGGGTCGGAATCGAGCACGTCTCGGGCGAGCTCGTCGATCGCGCGGTCTCGCTCAACGGCCTGCGCACCGGCGGGGTCGTCGGCCTCGCCGTGGGCTTCCGGCGCTTCCACGTGCTGGCCGAGCTCGGGGTCGACCACGAGCTCTGGTGGGGCGCGCTCGGAACCGGCGCCGTGGAGCGCAGCGGGGTCTCGCTCACCCCCGCGTTCGCCCTGCGCTTGCGGCTGTAGAGCCAGCCCTCAGCGCTTCTTCTTGCCCTTGCCCATCGTGTCTTGGAGCTTCTCGCCGAGGTACGCGCCGAAGAGCGAGATCATCCCGCCGAGCAGGCCGCCGATGAGGTACGCCGGCATGTCGAGCTGGAAGCCGCCGCCCTCGAGGCGATCCGGCGCCGCCGGGGTGATGTGCACGATCCACCAGACCGTGGGGCCGACCGCGAGGAGCGCGCCGACCGCCGGCTCGACGAAGGTCTTGCCCGGCGAGAGCGCGCCGGCGAGGATCCCTCCGAGGAACCACATGGCGAGCGAGATCATCAGGGCCGAGAAGCCCTGCGGGTCGTAGGCGTCGATGACGGCCGGCAGCAGCATCAGCGAGATCACCTGCAGGACCAGGTAGATGCCGAAGCTCGCCGCCGCCCAGACGATCGCGAAGCCCTTCTGCTGATCGCGGGGCCTCTCGTCCTCCGTCGAGTACGCCGAGCCCAGCTCCTCGAGCTTCGCGCCGCACGAGACGCAGCGCTCACCGGTGGTCTCGTTCTTGAACCCACAGACGTGGCAGATCACCTGATCTTTCGCGGCAGCCATCGTGCTCCTTGATTATCGCCGGTCGTCGGCTCCCGCACATCGCGCCGCGCTGGGCGGCCCTCGTCCCCGCGACGAACGCCTGAGATCGGCGGTGTCGAAAGCTATGCTGGGGGTCATCTTCGCCGGATCGGCGCCGAGAACGCAACGTTGCTGTTCTCTGAGCGGCCCGACCGGGGCAGGGCGCCTCTATACTTCTCCCGCGCCCGCCTTGGAGTCGATGCGTTGAGCCCGCGAAACCCCGGCTGGTTCGAGATCGCCGACGAAGGCTGGCGCCGGCTCAGCGCGTCGCGGCCGCTCGGCCGGCTCCTCTTGGAGGCGCTGCAGAACGCGTTCGACGAGCAGGCGAGCCGGGTCGACGTCGAGCTCGGACCGCGGGAGCTCGTGGTCGAGGACGACGTCGGCGCCGGCATCGTCGACGAGCGGCTCGTCTACACGCTCTTTCTCTCCGACAAGCCCGACGATCCGACGCGCCGCGGGCGGATGGGTCGCGGCCTCAAGGAGCTCATCGCGGGGATGGACCACGCGATCGTCGAGACGGTGGGCACGACGATCGAGTTCAGCGACGTCGGCCGGCTCGTCCGCTCGAGCGAGCGCGCGCGGGGGACGCGGCTGGTCCTCGGCCGGGCGTTCACCGAGAGCGAGCTCGGTCGGGCCAAGCAGCTCCTGCGCCTCTCGATCCCGCCGAAGGGCACCACCCTGCGGGTCGGCGGCCAACGGGTCCGGCGCCCGCGCTCGGTGCTCACGCTGAGCTCGTGCCACCTGGAGACGGTGATCGTGCAGGACGGCGTCGAGCGCGCCGCGATGGGGAGCACGACGCTCAGCGTCTACGCGCCGCGGCGCGGGGAGCGGCCGCACCTCTTCGAGATGGGGCTCCCGGTGGAGGCGTGGAACCTGCCCTGGCACGTCGACGTCGCGCAGCGGGTGCCGCTCGCCGAGGGGCGCGACGCGGCGCCGGACCGCTACAAGCTCGCGATCAAGGCCGCGCTGCTCGAGGCCATGATCCACAACTACCTCGACGCCCGGGACCTGCGCGCCGACTGGGTGCACGACGTGCTCGCGGGCTCTCCGCTCTCCGCCTCGCTGCTCGACGCCTATGTCTCGCGGGTCTTTCCGCGCGGCTCGGTGCTCGGCGGCACCAGCCGCGCCAACGATCGCGCGCGGCAGCTCGGCGCGCACTTGATCGACCTGGCGGCCATCTCGCACGGCGCGTACGTCGCGCTCAGCCGCGTGCTCGAGACCGCCGACGACTACGTGCGGCGGCGCTCGGTCGAGTTCGGCGGCGAGGACGTCGAGCCCGACGAGGCGCAGCGGCGCTTCGCCGAGGCGGTGCGCTGGCTCGCGCGGGCGGTCGCGGGCCGGGTGGTGAAGGTGCGCTTCTTCGCGCGGGATCCGGGTGACGCGGGCCTGCTCGAGGACGCGGTCACCGACGTCGACGCGCGCGAGATCTCGTTCAACGTGCGCGCGCCCTTGCGCTTCGACGACATCCTCGATCCGCAGACGCTCGGCGTGGTGCTGCACGAGCTCGCGCACCTCGAGACCGCCGAGCACGATCACCGCTTCATCGATCGCCTGCAGCACCTGGCCGGCAAGGCCGCGCGCCTCTTGGCCGAGGGCGGCCCCGCGCTCGCGAGCGCACTACGCCGCGGCGATCCAGATCGCCCGCGCGCCTGATCGCTATTCGGTCGTGGCGCCGTCGAAGTGCTCGTGGTCGCCCTCGGCGTCGGCCTTCGTGCGATGCACGACGTCCTTGCGATGCTCGGGCGGGCCGTAGAGCGTGTAGAGCTTGAGCGGCGCTCGACCGACGTTCCGCACGTTGTGGCGCGCGCCGGCCGGCACGATCATCGCATCGTCGGCCTTCACCCGGTGGGTGACGCCATCGATCGAGAGCTCGCCCTCGCCCGCCTCGACGCGGAAGAACTGGTCGCGGTCGTCGTGGACCTCCTCGCCGATCTCCTCGCCCTCCCGGAGCGACATCAGCACGAGCTGCATGTAGTGGCCGGTGTAGAGCGCCCGGCGGTAGTCCTCGTTCTCCTCGGTCAGGCGCTCGATGTCGCCGACGAAGCCCTTCTTCATGGTCTCTCCTTTCGTGGTCCGAGGCCGCTCGACGCCGAGCGTCCAGCCCGGAGGATCGCTCGCCGGGAACGAGTCGTCGATCGTGTCGTCGATGCGACGCTCGATGCGACCGCGAGGGAGGGAGGTGGTGATTGCTTCTTCGTGTCTCATGACCCCAACCTAACCGTTGCCTCATGGCAAACAACCGGGCGAGACGCGAACGGTCTGTTCGTGAGATGAGAACGTTTGCCGGTCGAGCCAGGGCTGCGATACTCGCCGCCCGATGCGACCCGAGGACATCGCGCTCGAGCTCTCCCCGCCCGCCGGGCGCCCGCCGATCACGGTGACCTGGCTCGGCACCGCCGGCTTCGCGATCGAGCACGAGGGCTACGTCGTCCTCATCGATCCGTACCTCACGCGCGCCTCGCTCCTCGCGTGCGCGCGCGCGCCGCTCGTCAGCGACGAGGCGCTGATCCGGCGGCACATCCCGCGCGCCGACGCGATCGTCGCGGGCCACACCCACTTCGATCACGTGCTCGACGTACCGGCGATCGCGCGGGCCACCGGCGCCACCGTCTACGGCTCTCGCTCATGCGCCGCGCTCTGCCGCGCGTCGGGCGTGCCGGAGGCGCAGATCGTCGACGTCTCGGCCTCGCGAGGCCTCGAGCCGGCGCGCGCCGAGGTCGGGCCCTTCGAGCTGTCGTTCATCCCGAGCTTGCACTCGGCGTTCCTGCTCGGCCGCGTCCCGCTGCCCGGCGACATCGCGGACTGCGATCAGGTGCCTCTGCGCACGAGCGGCTATCGCTGCGGCGCGGTCTTCGGTGTCGACATCCGCGTGGCGGGCAAGCGCATCTATCACCTCGGGAGCGCCGACCTGCTCGACGGCCTGCCTCCGCGCAACGTCGACCTCTTGCTCATGTGCGTGGCCGGCTGGACGACGACGGCGCGCTTCTGCCCGCGCGTGATGGCGGGCCTGCGCCCGGGCGCGGTGCTCCTCTCCCACTGGGACAACTTCTTCCGCCCGCTGAGCGAGGGCGCGCGCCCGCTGCCCGCCATGCGCATGCCGCGCTTGGTGGACGAGCTCAGCGCGATCGACCCCTCGATCCGCGTCGGCACCATCCCGATCCTCGACAGCTTGCAGCTGTAGCCATGGCCGCCGGCTTCCGGCACCCTCGCCTCCATGCGGTGGATCGTGGGAGGCGCGTTGGCGCTGTCGCTGCTCGCCCGGACGGCGTCGGCGCAAGAGGTAAGGCCCCAGCCCGAGGTGGAGCTGCGCTACCAGAGCCTCACCGCGGCCCGCGTGAACCCGCTCGGGCTCGTGAGCATGTTCGACCTCACGCTGCGCGCCCGGCTGCACTCGCACGACTCGGCCATCCTCACCCAGAACTACGCAGGCATCGGGATGACCGGAGGACTGAGCCCCGCGTGGGGCCGCGTCGGCGTCCTCGCCGAGCTCACGCCGCTGACCATCCTGCGCCTCTACGCGAGCTACGAGATCGTCGGCTACTTCAGCACCTTCAACCTCTTCGCGTCCTTCCCCTCGCCCTTCTCCGACTTCAGCGACACCGGCATCAAGGAGCAGAGCACCCAGCCCGGCAGCGCGAGCTACGACACCTACGGCGGCCAGCTCACCCTCGGCGCGACGGTGCAGGTGAAGCTCGGCCCCATCGCCGCGCGCAACCTCTTCCGCGCGGGCCACGTCAGCTTCCGGATGCGCGACGGCGATCGCGTCCTCTACGATCAGCTGAGCGACATGATCCTGCCGAACGACGGCTGGTACCTCATCAACGACGTCGACGTGCTCGGCCTCTTCGACTTCGGCCTCGCGATCGGCGCGCGCTGGACGTACTCGCACTCCTTCCTCGAGGCGCAGCACTACGCGCCGCTCGACGATCCGAGCGTGGTCCCTGAGACCGACATCCACCGCCTCGGCCTGCTCGCGGCCTGGACGATCGAGGACAACCAGGGCGCGCGCTTCGATCGCCCGACGATCATCCTCATCGCGCAGTGGCACCTCGTGCACCGCTACCGGACCGGCGCCGACGTGCACGTGGGCCTGCCTTACATCGCGCTCGCGTTCCTGTTCACCGGCGATCTCCTCTCCGAGCG
>JAEZBP010000727.1 GCA_023427125.1 Pseudomonadota bacterium
CAGCGCGCCGAGCCTCGCCTGGGCGGCGGCGGCGCGCGCGTCCGGGCCGACGCGCGCCGAGTAGATCTCCGCGCACGAGCCCGAGCCGTAGGAGTAGACGCTGAAGCGATCGCCCGAGGCGAGGTCGCTCTCGCGGTCGAGCATCGCGAGCATCGCGAGGAAGGTGCTCGACGAGTACGTGCCGCCGATGCGCCGCGCGTACCGGAGCGCGGGCTCGGTGCGCTCGCGCCACGACTGATGCGCGTCGACTCGCTGGACGTTGTCGCCGCGGAAGCGCCGGAGGGCAGCGCGGTGAGCGCGCAGCGTGATGCCGCCGAAGGGCACGTGATAGATGTGCCGCTTGAACATCGCCTCGTAGTCGATGGGCTCACCCACGCGCGCGAGGAAGTCCTCGATCGCTCCGTCGAGCGCCTCGAGGTAGCTGAGGAGGCTCGTCTCGCTGTTGCCGGTCTCGACGCGGGAGGTCGGCCGCGTCAGGTCGCTCACCTCGTTGGTGTAGACGCCGTAGCGATCGAGCTCGAGCTCGACGAGGCGCGGCTCTCGGCTCACGAGGACCGCGGTCGCGCCCGCGCCCATCACGAACTCGTAGGGCTTGCCGAGGTGCATGCGGCTCTGGTCGGTCGAGACGATCAGCGCCTTGGCGCGCGGGCCGTCGACGCCGGACGCGATCCAGCTCGAGGCCAGCTTCATCGCGGCGGTCCCGCCGTAGCACGCGTGCTTGATCTCGAAGTTGCGGCAGCTCGAGCGCAGGCCGAGGTAGCGATGCACCCACGTGCTGAGCGGCTTCTCCTGATCCACGCCGCTCTCGCTGGCGACGATCAGGAGGCCGATGTCCCGCCGATCCTCCTCGGTGATCATCGGCAGCGCGGCGTTCACCGCCATCGTCACCGGGTCCTCCCACGGCGGGTTGACCGAGCGCTGGTCGATCATCATCACGTCGCGGATGTTCGCGCGGTCATGGCCGCGCGCGTCGCAGAGCGCGCCCATGTCGAGCGAGAGGGTGGCCGGCCAGGCCGAGATCCTGTCGATGCCGACCTTCATGGCGCCCAGTCCAGCCCGCCGGTGACCGAGATCGTCTCCCCGTTCACGTAGCCGGCCTCGCGTGAGGCGAGGAAGAGGACGAGGCCCGCGATCTCGGGCAGCTCGCCGAGGCGTCCCACCGGGCAGTACTTCAGCCAGAACTCCCGGTTGCTGTCGCTCATCCCCTCGCGGGTCATGTCGGTCTCGAAGAAGCCGGGCGCGACCACGTTGCTCGTGATCCCGCGCCGCCCGTACTCCTTCGCGAGCGTCGAGGAGAGCCCGAGCAGGCCCGCCTTGCTCGCGGCGTACGCGACCTGCCCCGTGACCCCGCCTCGGCCGAGCGACGAGACGTGGATCAGCCGGCCGAACCCGGCGCGCATCATCGGCGCGAGGAAGGCGCGGCTCACGTAGAACGCGCCGCTGAGGTTGGTCTCGATGACCTCGCGCCACTCCTCGTCGTCGAGGCTCGCCGCGAGGCCGTTGACGTTCACGCCCGCGTTGTTGACGACCACGTCGATCCGGCCGAGCTCGTCGAGCACACGGTCCGCGACGGCCTCCACCTCCACCGGATCGCGCACGTCGAGCGGGTATGCGCGGCAGGTCCGGTGGGGCGCGATGTCCTGCGCGATGGCGAGCACGCGCTGCGCGGCGTCGGCGCTCGAGCGATAGGTGAACGCGACGTCGTGGCCTCGGCGCAGCGCCTCGATCACGATCGCCTCCCCGATCCCGCGGGCGCCGCCCGTGACGAAGAAGTTCATCGCGTGCCCCCGCCCGCGTCGGGTCGAGCGAGGATGGCGCAGCAGTTGATTCCCCCGAAGCCGAAGGAGTTCTTGAGGAGGTACTTCACCGGGTGCTGGACCGGCCCCTCGCGGCAGATGTCGAGGTCGACCTCGGGATCGAGCTCCTCGATGTTGATCGACTGGTGGAGGGTGCCGCCGTTCATCTGCGCGATCGCGGCGATGGACTCCACGATCGGCGCGGCCCAGCAGGTGTGGCCGAGCATGGACTTCGGTGCATTGACCTTCATGCGGTACGCGTGCTCGCCGAACACCCGCTTGAGCGAGCGGATCTCCGTGAGATCACCGAGCGGCGTCGAGGTCGCGTGAGCGCTGACGAAGTCGATCTGCTCCGGCGCGAGCCCCACTCGATCGAGGAGCTTTCGCATCAGGTGCGCCTGCCCCTCCTCGGAGGGCTGCGGCAGGTGGTTGGCGTCGCTGTTGGCCTCGACGCCGACGAGCTCGGCGTGGATGGTCGCGCCTCGGCGCTTGGCCGCCTCCCACTCCTCGAGCACCAGCGCGCCGCCGCCGTGCGCAGGGACGAAGCCCTCGCGGCGCGTGTCGAAGGGCCGGCTCGCGTGCGCCGGATCGTCGTTGAAGCTCCGGTAGGTGATCGCGCCCATGAGCGCCATCGCGTGGAGCTCGACGGGGGAGAAGTCGAGCACGGCACCGACGACCGTGGCGACCGAGACGTCGTGGTAGCGGATCTCGTCGACCGCGCAGCGCAGGGCGTGGTTGCCGCTCGCGCAGGCGGATCCGATCGTGTAGATGGGACCGCGGACGTCGAGCACCTCGCTGACCGAGCCGGCGTGATCGGTGTCGAGCCCGGTGAGCGCGAGCAGCGAGTCCATGAAGTCGGGCTCGTCCTCGAACGTGCGCCGGTTCTCGTACTGGTAGTTGAAGTTGATGTTGTGGCCCGCGATGATCGCCGCCGCGCTGTGGCTGTCGATCGGGTGCGCGAAGAGGCCGGCGTCGCGCCAGCTCTCCACGGCGAGCAGCATCGAGAGCTTGGTCGACCACGGGGCCTTCGAGACCAGGCGCGCCAAGCGCCGGTAGGTCTCGGCCGGGATCACGCCCTCGAGCGCGCGGACCTTGTCGCGCACGGGATAGTCGCTGAGGTCGGCGCCGACCTTCGAGTAGATACGCGAGGTGTCGAGCTGTCGCCAGTTCGTGATCGCGCTCCGGCCCTCCAAGAGCGCCTGGTAGAAGGAGTCGACCGTGTCGCCGAGAGGCGTGTTGATCGCCATCCCTGTGATCGCGATCCGCTTGGGTCTATTCGACATGATAGGCCTCGATGACGGTGAACGCCGCGATGGTTCCATCCGATTTGTGGAGCTGCCCAGCGGTGACCGATGTGTAGTCGTTCTGAGTGAGCAAACGCGCCTGGATGTCGATGGTCTCACCAGGCAGGATCGGCGCGAGGAACAGGCCGGAGTGCACGCGCAGCGCGCGCACCGAGAGCGCGCTCGGTGTCGTCGGCGGCGCGGTGCTCGCCCGCTCGAGGAAGGAGGTCAGGCAGATGCCGAGCTGCCCCATCGTCGCGAGCTGAAGGACCCCGGGGTAGATCGGGTCGCCCGGGAAGTGCCCGACGAAGACGGGATCGTCGGCGGCGATCGTGCGCCGCCCGGCGATCGCCTGCTCCTCGAGATCGATCGCGGTGATCGCGTCGACGAAGAGGAACGGATCGCGGTGCGGCAGGATACTCTCGATCACCGGCCGGCCCATCTGCACGAGCGCGGTCGTGGGCCCTCGCTCGAAGAGCTGCCGGCGCCGCGCGCCCCGCTCGATCTCCCTGAGCTCCTCAGGCCGCACGCTCGAGCTCCTCGAGCAAGGTGACGAAGGTCGCGCGCGGATCGCCCTGCCCGTCGGTCTTGTACCGGGGACGCGGGCAGAAGCGCCTGAGCAGCCCGGTCAGCACCCCGCGCGGGCCGACCTCGATGAAGATCGGATCGCGCTCGATCTCGAGCACGTGCTCGATCGACTGCCGGAAGAGGACGCGGGAGAAGACGTGCTGGTAGAGCGACTCGACGAGCACGGCGTGGCTCGGCGCGCTCACGGAGCGAGCGCTCACGTTCGGCAGGTAAGGGAGGTGCGGCCGAGAGAACGGGGCGGCCTCGAGCGCCGGTCGGAAGAGCTCGGCGGCGGGCCGGAAGAACGAGGCGTGCATCGGCACGTGCTGCTCGATCCAGACGAACGCCGAGCCGGGGTGCGCCTCGTCGACGAGCTCCTCGAGCCGCTTCAGCGCGGGCTCCTCGCCGCTGACGACGACCTGGGTGGGAGAGGTCTCGCCGGTGATCTCCACGAGGCCTTCGGAGCGCGCCTCGCTCAGGAGCGGGTCGAGGTCCGCCTCACAGACCGGGAAGACGCTCGCCATCGCGCCGCGTGGGCCCGCGTCGTAGGCGCGACCTCGATCGAGCAGGAGGCGGAAGGCGTCACCCATCTCGAGGGCGCCGATGTGCACGAGGTGCCCGTACTCGCCGAGGCTGAGCCCGAGCGAGCGGCTCGCGACGATCCCGACGCGGCTCAGCGCCTGGAGGTGGATCTGGCTCGTGAGGAAGACCGCGAGCTGCACGTTCGTGTTCGTCTCGAACACGTCGGGACGCGAGGCGTCGAGGCGCGCGAGGATGTCCTCGCCGATCGCATCGGAGGCAGCCTCACAGACCAGCGCAGCCTCCCGCGGCGCCATCGCGCGGGCGCGCTCGATCATCTCGGCGTAGCGCGAGCTCTGACCGGGAAAGAGGAAGACGAACGACACGAGTCACTCCGTTTGTCCGCGACGGCGGCGGGCAGGGACGGACTTTGTGCCAGGCTGCGGTCGTCCGGTTGATGTGACGCAATCGCGTGACCAGCCACGGTCAACCAGCTGACTGTGACCTAACTCAAAGAGATCGTGTTGCGCAGGCTCAATCGACTACGAGCGGTGGCATGGCAGACCGACGCCGATCGCCATGCGAGTTCTCCTCATCAATCCACCCTGTGACCCACGAACGATTGGCCTGCGCCACATGGCAAAGATCGAGCCTCTCGGGCTCGAGCTGCTCGGTGGCGCCGTAAAAGGTCTTTACGACGTCCGCCTGGTCGACATGGAGGTCGCGCCCCGTGACCTCGACCGGGTCCTCGACGATTTCGTGCCGGACATCGTCGGCGTCACCTCGGAGATCGTCCACGTCAACACGGCGCTCGACGCGCTGAGGCGCGTGCGCAAGCGCTATCCGGGGTGCCTCACCATCGTCGGCGGGCACCACGCCACGATGGCCCCCGAGGAGTTCTGCGATCCGGTCGTGGACCTCATCGCGATCGGAGAGGGCGTCGAGACCTTCCGGGAGATCTGCGCGCTGCGCGCCGCCGGGGGCACCGACTACAGCGGCATCGCCGGGCTGGCGATCCCCCTGCCTGACGGCACGCTGCACCACACCGACATTCGCCACCTCCCTGTCCACCTCGACGACTATCCGCTGCCCGACCGCACGCTGACCGCCCGCTATCGGCACCGGTACTTCTACATCTTCGAGCGCTCGGTCGCGGCGGTGCGCACCTCCTTCGGGTGCACCTACCACTGCACGTTCTGCTCGGTGCGCGTCTACTCGAAGGGCGGGTTCATCTCGCGCGCGCCGGAGCTCGTCTTCGAGGAGATCCGCGCGCTCAAAGAAGACTTCGTCATGTTCTGCGACGATCACACGTTCATCGATCCGGAGCGGATGCGGCGGCTCGCGCAGCTCCTGATCGACGCCGGCGTGAAGAAGCGCTACTTCGCCTACGCGCGCGCCGACTCCATCGTCGAGCACCGCGACGTGTACGCGCTCTGGGCCAAGGCGGGGCTCTCGATCGTCATGACGGGGCTCGAGGCGATGGACGAGAAGGCGCTGCGCCGCTCGGGAAAGAAGATCAGCCCCGACACCAACGAGGAGGCCGTCCGGATCGCCGAGGAGCTCGGGTTCGGCTTGAGCGCGGGCTTCCTCGTCGAGCCCTCGTTCGGTCGAGAAGACTTCGAGAAGATCGACCGCTACGCGCGCGCGCGGCCCTCGATCGTGATCACCGAGTACACGCCCCTGACGCCCTTCCCGGGGACGCCGCTCTACCGCAAGGAGCGCGCGCGGCTGCTCACGCAGGATCGCGCGTTCTTCGACCTCCAGCACTTCGTCTTGCCGACGCGCCTCCCGAGCCGCGAGCTCTACGAGCTCCTGCTCGAGTATTACGGCCGCGCGACCTGGCGGGTGATGCGACGGCTCTTGAGGACGCGCCCGCGCGTGTTCCTCTCGTCGCACGCGCCGCGGATCCTCTGGGGGCTCGCGCAGAACGCGCGCGCCTACAAGCGGGCTCATCGCCACATCGAGGATCGAAGGCTGGAGGAGCACGAGGTGCCGCAGCCTGAGGCGGTCCCGGCGTGAGCGCGGACTCGGTCGCGCTCGAGCTCTCCTATCGAGGCTGGTCCGGCTTCGATGTGCGCGCGCCCGGCGGGACGTCGCTGCTCATCGATCCGGCGCCCGATCGCGTGATCGCCGACGAGCGCGCGATCATCCTCCTCACGCATGGCCACCCCGAGCACGTGGCCGGTGCGCTCGCGCACCTGCGGAAGAGGTCGCGGGCGCCGGTCACGGTGATGGCGTCAGCGCCGCTCTGCCGCTACCTCGAGCGGCGCACGGCGGGCAGGGAGGATCGCTTCCTGCGTGTGGCCGCCGGGGATCGCCTGGAGGTGCTCGGCTGGCAGGTGCGGGCCTTCGGCTGGACGCACATGAGCCTCTTGCCACCCGGCATGCTGTCGGCCACGCGCTACCTCGCCACGCTGCTGCGCCACCCGCGAGGGTTGGTGCGGATGGCGTGGAGCGACCTCCGAGGACCCGCGCACGCACCGATGCTCGGCTACCACGTGAGCCGGGGCACCGGAGGGATCGTGTACTACGGCGAGGGCCTGCATCGGCTCACCTCGAGGCGGGAGCTCGAGGACGCGCTCGGCCCCGATCCGATCGACGCGCTCGTCTTCGGCGCGGAGCCGGAGGATGTCGATGCGCTGCCGGCGCTGCTCGCGGGATGCGAGCTCGGGCCCGCGATCGCGTTCGAGCCTCACCGCCCATGGCGGGCGAGCTTCGGCCTGCCGCAGCTCGACACCGAGGACCTCGTCTCGCGGCTCTGTGCCGCCGGGCTCGACGCGCTCGCGATGACGAACGACCAGACAGTCTCGGTCGCCGCGAGGGCCGCTCGGGAGCTCCGCCCGGACGCGCGATCGATCTGAGCCTCCCGATCGGTCTGAGCAGGAGGGGCCGCGAGAACGGCCCCTCCAGCCAATCAGAGCGATCGGGGGAAGAGGATGTTGTTCTCGAGGTGGATGTGCTCCATCAGATCCGCCTCGAGCTCCTCGAGCCGCAGGTAGAGCGCCCGCCACGTCGCGCACGCGCCGGGCGGCGGCTGGAGGTCGCCCGTCAGCTCGCGGATCTGCCGGAGCGCGGCGCCGTGATCGTCGTGCTCGAGCATCATGACGTTGATCGGCCCCGACGCGCCTCCAGCGCGGCTCTTCAAGAGCGGGAAGAGGATGCGCTCCTCCTTGTCGAGGTGCTGCGAGAGGTCGGCCATCACGCCCGCGAGGTGATCCGCGAGCCCGCTCGGGACCGTCGGCTTGTCGGCGTGACGCATCTCGACGCGGCGCGCCATTGCGAGGAGCTCGGGCAGCTCGGTCCTCAGCGGGTTGTGGTAGCGCTCGACGATGTGGTCGATGAGCACCCCGTCCGCACGATCGACGAACGACTCCGCCGGCTCGGCATCCGCCGACTCGCGCTCGAGCTCGGCGAGGACCTGCGTCACGTCGAGATCCCGCTCCTCGCAGACCTCCGCGAGCGAGCGCCTGCCGCCGCAGCAGTAGTCGATCCCGAAGCGCCGGAACACGCGCGAGGCCGCGGGAACGGTGATGGCCAGCTGGCCGACAGTGCTGTCGCTCGTCATCATCTCTCGAGACCTCCTGCGGCGCTCGCCGCACATCCTTCTTCGCGTGTATCAGCAGGAGGCGTGCCGTGAGCCGCGGCCACCATCACGCGCTCCTGATCTCCAGAACAGTTCCAGTTTGGAACCATCCGCACCTCCGTTTTGGTGCAGTGGCTCGCACGTCATCGCTACGCCTGCGCCTCGAGGACGAGGGCGGCGGCGCGCGCGCCGCTCTCGATGCACTCGGGCACGCCGACTCCCCCCTGGGCGTTGCCGGCGAGGGCGAGCCCCGACCAGCTCGCGGCGCGCGCGCCCATCCGGGCGACCCGAGCGCGATGCCCGACGCCGCAGCGCGGGAGCGCGC
>JAEZBP010000419.1 GCA_023427125.1 Pseudomonadota bacterium
CCCGAGCACCGATGACGCGCCCCCTAACGTTGATGACGCGCCCCCATCGGAATCATTGATCTTTTCGTACGAGGCCGTAGGCGTCGCCGTGCGCGTAGCGCAGCTCGTACGGGTCGGTCCTGCGCCAAGCGCACGTGCGGCTGGTCCAGCGGGTCGAGGGCGAGCGCGGTGTGCGTCGGGATGAGCGGACGGTGATCGCTTGCGCCTCGCGACACCCCCGGTAGGGTTTGCCGCTTCCTCTAAAGCGCTCGCGCGGTGCGTCCTCGTGGCCGTGCGTCCTCGTGGCCGTGCTGCCTCGGAGCCGCCGCCTCGGAGCCGCTTGCGCTCGACGTCATCATGTCGTTCTCGTCTCCCCATCTCCTCGCGCTCGGCGTCCCGACGACTCGGGCGAGCCTCATCCTCGCCGCGAGCGTCCTCGCCGCCCTCACCTTCAGCGGCTGCGGCGAGGAGCCCGCCGCGTCCCAAGCGGCTCCCCCCGCGGGGCCGCCCCCCGAGGTCTCCGTCGTCACGGTGGAGCCCACCGCCGTCGAGATCGACGAGCTGCTGCCCGGCCGCGTCGTCCCGCGGCGCTCCGCCGAGGTGCGCCCCCAGGTGGGCGGCATCCTCCGCGAGCGCCTCTTCGAGGAGGGCGACGTCGTGCGCGCGGGGCAGCCCCTCTATCGCATCGACTCCTCCATGTTCCGCGCCGAGCTGGCCGGCGCGAGCGCGACTGTGGCGCGGCAGGAGGCCACGGTGGAGCAGCGCGAGCGCGACGCGGCTCGCATGGCGCGGCTCTTGGAGCGCGGCACCGCGACACCGCAGAACATGGATGACGCCGAGAGCGCCCGCGCGCTGGCCCGCGCCGATCTCGAGCTCTCGCGAGCCACGCAGCGACGCAGCCGGCTCCAGCTCTCGTACTCCACCGTCGTCGCCCCCATCGCCGGGCGCATCGGCGTCTCTCACGTCAGCGAGGGGGCGCTGGTCAGCCCCTCGAGCGGACCGAGCCTCGCCACCATCCAGCAGATCGACGAGGTCTACGTCGACATCCGCCAGCCGGCCTCGCGCTTCGAGGAGCTGCGCACCGCGTTCACCGACGGCAGCCTCATCCAGAACGAGTCGGTGCCGATCACGATCGTGTCGATGCGGGGTGAGCCCTACGACCTCGACGCGCGCCTGCTCTTCACCGACATCAACGTCGACCCGAGCACGAGCGAGCTGACCCTGCGTGTCCTCGTCCCCAACGCCGAGACGCGCTTGCTCCCCGGCATGTTCGTGCGCGCTCGCGTCGCCTTCGGTCGCGATCCCGCGGCGCTCCTCGTGCCCCAGCAGGCGGTGCGCCACGACTCCACCCTCGGCGCGAACGTCCTCGTCGTCGGCGAGGGCGAGCAGATCGCCGTGCGTCGCATCCGGACCGGGCGCGTCATCCGCGGCATGCAGATCGTGCGCGAGGGCCTCGCTCCCGGCGATCGCGTCGTCGTCGAGGGGATCGACGCCCTCCGCCCCGGGACGCGCGTCCGGCCCGTCGAGTGGACGCTGCCACCGCCCGCCGGAGCGGCTCCGCCGAGCGCGGACCAGGCCGCTCCGGGCGGCGCTCCTCCGGCAGACTCGCCGCCGGGCGACGGGGAAGGCGACTCGAGCACCGAGCGCTGAAGGTCCGCGATGCCCCACTTCTTCATCGAGCGGCCGGTCTTCGCCTGGGTGGTGGCGATCGTCATCGTCCTCCTCGGCGTGATCTCGATCCCGCGCCTGGCGATCGAGCGCTACCCGGACGTCGCGCCGCCCAGCGTCTCGATCTACGCGACCTACCCGGGCGCGACCCCGAGCACGATGAGCGACAGCGTGATCGCGCCGATCGAGCGTGAGCTCTCGGGCATCCCGGGTCTCATCTACTACGAGTCCTCCGCCGCCCCCTCCGGCAGCGCGCAGCTCACCGCGACCTTCGAGCCGGGCGTCGATCCGGACATGGCGCAGGTCGAGGTCCAGAACCGCATGCGCACGGTCGAGCCGCGCCTGCCGCAGATGGTGCGACAGATCGGCCTGCAGACCCGCACCTCGACCTCGGGCTTCCTCATGATCCTCTCGATCCGTTCGCCCGACGGACGCTTCAACCAAACGGAGCTCGGCGACTTCTTGTCGCGCACGGTCCTCGAGGAGGTGAAGCGGGTGCCCGGCGTCGGGCGCGTGCAGATCTTCGGCTCGCCCGCCGCGATGCGCGTCTGGATCGATCCGGCGATGCTCACCGCGTACGACCTCTCCGTCGACGAGATCGCGAACGCGATCCGCGCGCAGAACACGGTCGTCTCGCCCGGCCGCATCGGCGCCCCTCCCACCGTCCCCGGCCAGCGCGTCACGGCGCCCCTCTTCGTCCAGGGCCAGCTCGAGAGCCCGGAGGAGTTCGCCGACATCACGCTGCGCGCGAACGCCGACGGCTCGCGCGTGCGGCTCGGAGACGTCGCTCGCGTCGAGGTCGGCGCGCAGAACTACATCTCCGCGATGCGCGTGAACGGCGCCGAGGGCGCGGCGTGCGGCGTGCAGCTCGCGCCGGGCGCCAACGCCGTCGAGACCGCCGCCCTCATCCGCGAGCGGATGGAGGAGATCTCACGCGATTTCCCGGAGGGCATCGTCTACGAGGTCCCGACCGACACCGCGCCCTTCGTGCGCATCTCGATCGAGAAGGTCCTGCAGACCTTCGTCGAGGCGATGATCCTCGTCTTCCTCGTGATGTTCCTCTTCCTCCAGAACATCCGCTACACGATCATCCCCGCGATCGTCGCGCCCATCGCGCTGCTCGGCTCGTTCACCGTGATGCTCCTCGCGGGCTTCTCGATCAACGTGCTCTCGATGTTCGGGATGGTGCTCGCCATCGGCATCATCGTCGACGACGCGATCGTCGTCGTCGAGAACGTCGAGCGCATCATGGCCGAGGAGCGCCTCCCGCCGAAGGAGGCGACGATCAAGGCGATGCACGAGATCACGGGCGCCGTCATCGGCATCACGCTCGTGCTCAGCGCCGTCTTCATCCCGATGGCCTTCGCCACCGGATCGGTCGGCACGATCTACAGGCAGTTCAGCCTCTCGATGGCCTCGGCGATCCTGTTTTCGGCGTTCCTCGCGCTCTCGCTCACGCCCGCGCTCTGCGCGACGATCCTCAAGCCCATCACGAAGGACCACAGCAAGAAGCGCGGCCCCTTCGGCCTCTTCAACCGCGGCTTCGACTGGCTGACCGCGCGCTACGCAGGCCTCGTCGGCGGCGTCGTGCGCCAGCGCTTCGCCTCGATGGTCGCGTTCGTCGCGATCACGGCCGGCGCGGGCTGGCTCTACTACCACCTCCCCGGCTCCTTCCTCCCGGTCGAGGATCAAGGCCGCCTGTTCGCGAGCATCCAGCTCCCCTCGGATGCGACGCTCGAGCGCACCGACGCCGTCGTCCGCCGCTACGAGCGCTACGTCGCCTCGCGCCCGGCGTTCCACGCGAACGTGGCCGTGCAGGGCTTCAGCTTCTCGGGCTCCGGCCCGAACGCCGCGATGATGTTCGGGACGCTCGTCGACTGGGAGGAGCGCGACGGCGCGACGGCGCAGGAGGAGGTCGCGGCCCTGAACGCGCACTTCCGCGACCTGCGCGACGGACGCGTCTTCGCCGTGATGCCACCGGCGATCAACGGCCTCGGGAACAGCTCGGGCTTCGCGCTGCGCCTCGTCGATCGCCTGAGCCAAGGCCACGATCGCCTGCTCGAGATGCAGAGCCGGGTGCTCGCTCGGACGCGTGAGAGCTCGATCGTGACGGGCGTCTACCCGGAGGGCCTGCCGCCGGGCGAGGCGATCCGCGTCGACATCGATCGAGAGACCGCCCAGGCGCTCGGCGTCTCCTTCGCGTCCATCAACGCGACGCTCTCGACGGCGCTCGGCTCGAT
>JAEZBP010000433.1 GCA_023427125.1 Pseudomonadota bacterium
CGCCGCGCGCTCGCGCGAGCGGGCTTCGGCTTGCTCGCGCTCGACACAGGCTCGCTCGACGCAGGCTCGCTCGGCGCCTCGGCGATCTCGGGCTCACGCGTCAAGGGCTTGCCCGGCGGGCGACGCGAGCTCCGCGCGGAGGGCCGCTTCGTCTTCGCGCCGTTCTCGGATCGGGTGCTCACGCGAACGCCTCCTGCATCAGCTTGGCCTCGCGCAGGCGGAGCGCGCCCGCGAAGTCGAGCACCGCCTCGCGGGTCGAGAACGCCGGGACGAACGCCAGCGCGCGCTGCGCGGCGCTGCCGTCCGCCACGCACACGTAGCGGAGGAAGGGGACGAAGTGCGGCGGCGCCTCGTTGAGGTTGGCCATCCAGAGCAGCGACGTCGCCGCCCGGATCAGCGTGCTCGGGAGCGGGACGGCGACCCGGCCGGCCAGCTTGATCACCGTCGAGACCGGCAGGACGCCCTCCCCGACGATGTTGAAGACGCCCGGCGCGCGGCGATCGAGCGCGAGCTTGAACGCGGCGACCGAGTCCATCTCGTGGAGGAACTGGACCAGCGGATCGAAGCCGAGGAGCGTGGGCACCGCGCGCCGGGAGAGCCAGCGCGTGACCCAGCTCTGAACGGTGGGACCGAGCACGGGCGCGAGGCGCAGCACGGTCACGGTGCACTCGGGCGAGGCGTCCGCGAAGCGCCGCACCTCGCGCTCGGCCTCGATCTTGTCGGCGAGGAAGCGCGAGCCTGGGACGCCGCGCAGCGGGTGCGACTCCCGCAGGTGGTTCGGGTTGTCGGGCGAGGGGCCGTAGAGCAGCGTCTGCGAGCAGGTCACCAGCTTCGAGAGCGAGACCTGACGGCACGCGTGGAGCACGTGCATCGTGCCGACGCTCTCGAGCTCGTGCGCCCACGCCTCCGCCGCCGTCGGGCTGGAGAGGAAGGCGAGGTGAACCAGCGTGTCGACGCCCTCGGCGACGAAGATCTCGGCGAGCCTCGCCTCGACGCCCGGCTGCGTGAGGTCGACCTCGTAGTAGCGCGTCTTACGGCCCGCGGTGCGGGGGCGCCGCACGTCGAGCGCGACGATGCGCGGGTACTCGTCGTCCTCCTCGAGCAGCCCGATCAGGTTCCGCCCGAGGAACGAGTCCGCCCCCGTGATCGCCACCGTTCGGCGCGACGAGCGCACCTCCACGGCCCCAGCCCTCTTGTCTCCCTGCACGCCTGCTTCCTCGGCCAATCGAGGCGCGCAGACTAGAGCACCGACTCCCCTTGAGCCAGCCGTTCCTTGCTGGCGTCGCGTCACTCGTAGCGATAACGGTCCACGGGCGTGGGCGGCGGGAACAGGTCGAAGCGTCCGCCGATGCGCAGGCCGAGGTCCATCATCCACACGCGGCTCACCGGCGTGTCGATGCCGAAGTACTGGCGGACGCCGGCGCCGAGGCCGACGACGAAGCTCTCGATGTGCCAGCTCAGATCGAACGCGAGGCGCCAGCCGAGGCCGCCGTGATCGAGGGTCGCCGAGGCGGCCGTGCGCGCGTTGGCGTCGGGCCCCTCGTCCTCGCCGCCGCCGCCGGTCCCCGCGTCGGAGTGGGCGCCGACCAGCGCGAGCACGCCGCCGAGGCGCCACTTCACGTCGCCGCGGCTCATGCACGGGAAGAGCACCCGCGCGGTGAGCCCGGCGTCGATGACCGTAGTGCGGAACGCGTGTCCGTCGACGAGCCCGAAGAGCGGGCCGGCGTGGTGCTGCGCGCCGAGCACGACGCCGAGGTGGAAGATGTCGTGCCCGCGATCGCCGAAGAAGAGGCGCGTCTCGAGGCCGCTCGCGAGCCCCGTCTCGCTCTCGTAGCCATACCCGGCCACGGCGCCCGGCATCGCCGCCGAGCGATCCATCAGCGCGATGGGCACCGTCAGCTCGAGGTCATGCACGTCCGCCGCGGCGGGCGCCGCCATCGCCATCACGCTCGCCAGCGCGAGCAGCCCACGCATCGTTCCCATGTCGTCCTCCCGGGTGTGTGCTCGGTCGTCCCCGAGCCGGCCGCCGATCACGATCGATTCCGACCCCGAGACTGAGCGCTGGGCTCGACGCATGCGAATTACACATCCTCACAAGTCGCAGCGCAGCGCTGCAGCGCAGAGGCGTGTCGCGGAGCGGAGCTGTCGGAGGCAGTCGCGAGGCGCTCTGTTGTGCTGCAGCGTGCGCGGGCCCGGGTCGAGAGGCGCTGCGAGGCGCGAAAGGACGCGCAGGCGCACGCCGACGCACGCTGCGGCGCGTCGCAAGACGCGCGGGCGTACGCCGGCGCCCGTTGCCACGGGTCGCAGAGCCTCCAGACCCGCCGATGCACGCTGCGGCGCGTCGCGGGGATCGCAGGACGTGCACCCGCGCACGCTGCGGCACGCCCCAGGGATCGTCGGCGTGCACCCGCGCACGCTGCGGCGCGTGGCAGCCGCCAAAACGCACGTCCGCACACGCTGCGCGACGAGAGAACGCCTCTTCAGGTGCCTTCGGGGCCGGAGCGCGGCGCCGAGGCGCGGCGCAGGCGATCGGAGAGCGCGGCGCCGAGGCCGTCCTCGGGCGAGAGCGCGACGATCGCGACCTCGTAGCCGGCCGCGTCGACCTCGCGGAGCGCCGCGTAGAGCCGGCGGGCGCGGGCCTCGGGCTCGTCGGGCAGCGCGATGCGCGGGAGATCCT
>JAEZBP010000448.1 GCA_023427125.1 Pseudomonadota bacterium
CATGGGCGCAGTAGTGTCACGAGCACCGATGCATCGACTCGCGCTCGCCCTGGCCCTGGCGGCCCTGGCGCTCTCTCCCGCCGCGGCGCACGCGCAAGCGAACGATCAGCGAGCGCGCGATCTCTACGTGCAGGGCGATCGCTACTACGCCGAGGGGCGCTACGAGCTGGCCGTCCAGGCCTTCCAGGAGAGCTATCGGCTGAGCGGCCGGCCGCTCTTGCTCTTCAACCTCGCGAACGCGCTCGAGCGGATCGGCCGCTACGCCGAGGCGCTCGACGCGCTGCGGCGCTATCAGCCGAGCGCGCCGCCGCACGAGCAGATGGCCCTCCGCACCCGCATCGCGACGCTCGAGCAGCGCGCCGCGCAGGCGCCTCCGCCGCCCGCCACCACCACGGCGTCGAGCGGAGACGCCTCGCTGATGGTGAGCGGCTTCGTCGTCGGCGGCGCGGGCGTCGTGCTGAGCGCCGTCGGGATCGCGATGGGCGTCCTCGCGCTCGACGAGCGCGCAGAGGCGCAGGCCGGCTGCGTCGCCTCCGAGGCGGGCACGGTGTGCGGCGAGGAGGCGCGAGGCGCGCTCGAGAACGACGCCACCTTCTCGCTCGTCGCGGATCTCGGCCTCTTCATCGGCGCGGCGGCGGTGGCCGCCGGGGTCGTCCTCGTGATCGTCGGGGCGGTCTCGGGGCCGAGCGCGGCGCCCACCGCGGCCGTCCCCTACGTCGCGCCCCGCGCGGAAGGAGCCGAGGTCGGTGTCGTCGTCGCGTTCTGAGCGAGCGTGGGTGCTCGCGCTCTCGGCGCTGCTCTCGTCGTGCTCGCTCGGCACCGTCTCGCGGACCGCCTGCGACGGCGACTCGTGCCAGCTCGCGTTCGGGTTCGGCTCGGTGTGCGGTCAGGACGGCTTCTGCCGCCAGGTGGAGCCCACCGCGCGCTGCGCTCGCACCTTCCCCGAGGATCTCTTCTCGCGGGGCCTCGACCACCGCGACACGATCGTGATCGGCAGCCTGATGGACGGCTCGGTGACGACCCACCAGCGCCGCGAGGCCGCCGCCGAGCTGGCGATCCGCGCCGCGAACGAGACGGGCGGCCTCGACGGACGCTCCTTCGGCATCGTCTACTGCGACATCCAGCCGAACGTCGAGATCGACGGGGCCACCCGCACGGAGGCGGCGGTCGCCAGCGCTCGCTACCTCGCCGAGGAGCTCGCGCTGCCGGCGATCTTCGGCCCCTCCGCGACCGACGACGTGCGGCAGGTCTTCGAGGCCGTGCGCGGCGCTGGGACGCTGGTGATCAGCCCGTCGGCGACGAGCGACTCGCTCAGCGAGCTCGATCCGGCGGAGCCGACCGACGCCGCGCCGGGCCGGCTCTGGCGCACCGCGGTGAGGGACGAGCTCCAGGCGCGCGTGATCGCGGCGGACATGGAGGAGCGCGGCGTCACGAGCGTCGCGGTGATCCACACGACCGACGACTACGGCATGGGCATCCTCGGGACGTTCATGGAGGTCTTCGGAGGGACGGTGCGGCCCATCCCGCTCGCGACGGCCTCCGGGATCGGCGCGGCGACCAACTCGGCGGGCAGCGGGAGCGAGCCGGAGGTCCTCTTCGTCGCCTCGACGACGCCGCTCTGCGTGGAGCTCGTCAAGGCCACGGCGCTGACCGCCGGCTTCGACGACAAGGCCCTCTTCCTGACCGACAGCGCGGCCAACGTCGACTTCGTCAACGGCACTCGCGACGCCGCGTCGGCGCGCTGGCCGCAGATCCGCGGCACCCGCCCTCGCACTCCGAGCGCCGCCGTCTACGAGATCTTCTCGACGGACTTCGAGCTCGCCTACGGCGCCGATCCGGCGGGCTTCTCGTACACGGCGCAGTCGCACGACGCGGCGTGGCTCCTGCTCTACGGCGTCGCGTGGGCCCACCACCAGGAGAGCGCGATCAGCGGCACCACGATCGCGCGCGGGCTCCGGCGGATCTCGATGGGCGCGGCCCACGACGTCGGGCCGGGCTCGTTCCAGGCGATCGTCGCGGCGTTCGCGCGAGGCGAGGGCGTGGACATCGAGGGCGCGTCGGGCTCGCTGAACTACGACCCGGCGACCGAAGAGATCGCGTCCGATCCGGCCACGCCGCCGATCGAGACCTGGGTCGTCGACGACCTGCTGCCGTGACCTCCGAGGGCGCTCGCGCCGCGCCGCCGGCGTGTCCACCAGCGCAGCCCGCCTCCGCGCCGTTCAACGCCGGTCGGCGTTCCGCGCGAAGCGGCTCGACACGGGATGCGCTTGGGGCATCATCGGCGGTCGCGCGGGGGCCCTCGCCGGGCTCCCCGCTCCATGAACTTCAGCACGGAGCCTCGATGACCCGCCTCTCAACGCCCTTCGTTCTCGCCCTCGTCTTTGCGCTCGCGGCCTGCGGGCCGCCTCGCCGTCAGATCGTGTCCGGCGCGGTGGAGCTGCCGCCCCCGCCGGTGCAGGAGGAGCCGCCGCCGGAGCCCGCGCCGGTGCAGATGC
Source organism: Pseudomonadota bacterium (assembly GCA_023427125.1). GTDB lineage: Bacteria > Myxococcota_A > Polyangia > Polyangiales > Sandaracinaceae > JAEZBP01. Next base: position 2,496 of record JAEZBP010000448.1, read on the forward strand.
AGGGCGACACCATCACCATCGATCAGCACATCCTCTTCGCCTTCGACAGCGCCGAGATCCTCGGCGACTCGAGCACGATCCTCGACCACCTCGCGCGCTTCATCACCGAGCACGCGGACGCGGTCCCGGCGCTCGAGATCATCGGTCACACCGACGCGCAGGGCACCGCGCGGCACAACCAGCAGCTCTCGCAGAGCCGGGCCGAGTCGGTCGCGGCGGCGCTGCGCGAGCGCGGCGTCCAGGTGACCCTCACGCCGATCGGGCGCGGCCACAGCGAGCCGGTGTGCAGCGAGGACACCGACGAGTGCCACAACCAGAACCGCCGGGTGGTCTTCCACATCGTGCGCTGAGCTTGCTGGGCGCGCGCTTCGCGAGCGCGCGGCTGAGTTGCACGGACTCCTGACCGGTTGGCGCTCCCCGTCCCCGGTGTCCAGTGAGCGGTGAACGCGCCGCTCGGCGTTGCCCCAGCGCCGTTCCCCGAGCGCCGTGATCTTGCGACAGGCGCTCCCCGTCCCCGGTGTGCAGTCGGCGGCGTACCGCTCCGCTCGGCGTTCTCCGAGCGCAGCGGTGATCTCGCTGTCTCGCGCGTGCCGGACGCGCGTGCGGCGAGTCGAAGGACGTGGCGGTCGCGGCGTCCATCGACTCCGGCGGGGCCTCGGCCCGCGGCTCAATAGGCGTCGACGG
>JAEZBP010000455.1 GCA_023427125.1 Pseudomonadota bacterium
GCGGCGGCCCACCTCGCGCGGCACCGACGTCGCGAGGATCGACGCCGCCCTCGGCGGCAGCGCCGCGTCGCTCGGGATCGTCACCAGCTTGGCCACCAGCGCGCGCACCGCCTCGTGCCGCTGCGCACGCGTGAGCGCGTCGAGCGCGCGGAGACGCTCGCGCAGCGCCTCGCCGACCTTCGGCGCGAGGCCCTTCGAGGCGGTCGGGCCGTGCCGCTCGTCTTGCACGATCGCCGCGAAGACGAGCCCGTCCAGGAACGCGGTCGAGAGCACGGAGCCGGGATAGCACGCTCGCCCTTGCACGGCCTCCATGCTCCGGGGGCTCATGCGACCCCGACATCCGGCGCTATACTCTCCCTCGTGCCTCGGACCTGGGTCGTAGTCGTGCTGTCCTCCCTCGCCGGCGTGCTCGCGTACGGTGGCATCCTCGGGGAGGCGAGCGCACAAGATGCTGGGCTTCCGTCGTGCGAGGCGCCCCTCGCGCAGGAGCCGAGCGAAGTGACCCCGGCGGACACGGCGCGCCAGGTCAGTCTCGATGCGCCCGTCCGCGTCAAGTACACGCCGGGCTACTTCGGGCCCGACGGACCGCACGACGATCCGGCGGCCCTCATCGCGATGTTCCGCTGCCCGGAGGACGGCTGCGGCATCGGATGTCGCGCCGAGGATGTCTCTCCCGAGCACTTCGTCCCCGGCCGCGTGCAGATCCTCGGCGACGACAACCTCTTCTTCGTCCCCGACACCCCGTGGGAGCCCGGTCAGGCGTACGCCGGGATCGCGCGTGGCCGCGACTCGAACCTCCCCTTCGGCTTCTGCGCAGGGAGCACCACCGACACCACGCCGCCCGAGCTGGGAGAGCTCGACAGCGTGACCTCCACGCTGGCGAGCCCGCGCTGCGACGCCCCCGAGGGCGGCTACCGCATCGCCGCGTTCTTCCCCCCGGCCGACGACCAAGGCGCGCCGCCCGCGTCGATCGAGTACCTGCTCTTCCAGACCCGCGGCGCCGGCATCGACGAGCCCGTCCTGCGGAGCACCATCCGCAACTTCGCGACCGAGACGCACACGATGGCCTTCGTGCTCCCGCCCGACCAAGCGGGCGAAGCCATCTGCGTGCGCGTCGCGGCCGTCGACGGAAACGGGAACATCGACTGGTCCGACGCCAACTCCGGCATCGACTGCGTCGACCCGGTGCAGGGCAACTTCTTCGCGTCGCTGTGCACCGTCTCCGCGGCCGGCACCGGCCGCGCACCGGTCGCGGGCCTCGGCCTCTTCGCCGCCGCGACCCTCGCGCTCTGCGTCCGCCGCCGCCGCTGAGCCTCGGGAGACTTTGTCGGAACGCTGCCGCGCGCGCCGCTGTCGCACCGCGCATGGCCATCACCCGACCCGGTCCGCGCCTCGGCGCGAGCATTCCCCTCCCGTTCGCCCGCCGCGGCAAGTCCGGACGCAAGCGCGTCGACGCGAGCATCGCGCTCATCCCCTTCATCGACTTCCTGCTCTGCGTCGTCGTCTTCCTGCTGATGACCTTCGCGACCTCACCGGACTCCGCGTTCAGCGCGGATCTCCCCGAGGCCGCGAACGGCGCCGAGCTGACCTTCGCGCCGGTCATCAGCGTCGATCCGAGCGTGGTCACGGTGGAGGGCCGCCGCGTGATCGACACGCCCTCGCTCCTGGCCGAAGCCCGCCTCGATCGCGTCGAGGGCATCGTCGAGACCCTCCGCACCGCGCGCGACAACTGGGCGCTGCTCCACGAAGGCGAGCCCTTCCCCGGCCGCGTCATCGTGCAGGTCGACCGCAGCGTCGACTTCCGCGCCGTGCGCAAGGTGCTCTTCTCGGCCGGCCAGGCCGGCTACCCCGACGTGGACCTCGCGGTCCGCTCGGCGCCGTGAAACGACGAAGGCGGCCGGAGGGGCCGCCTTCATCTCATCCGATCCGCGCGAGCGCGATCAGGTCGCGGGCGCCGGTCGGCAGGCTCCCTCGGTGCTGCCGTCGCTCACGGCGACGCAGGCGTAGCCGGTCCGGCAGGTCGTCTCGCCGACGGTGCAGGACGGCACGCAGACCCCGAGGTCGGGATCGCCGCCGCCGTCATCGGTGCACACGCTGTCCGTCGGGCAGGTCGCCGAGGGCGTCGCCCCGCTCAGCGAGCAGCCGGGGTAGGTGCACATCCCGCCCGGCCAGCCTTCGCTCGCGCCGATGCAGCGGCCGCCACGGCAGTCGCGGAAGTCGTCGGCGTTGCAGGCGTCGCCCAGCTCTGCCGCGTCGAGCGGACGCGCGCAGTAGCCGGTGCCGGGGTTGCACGTGTAGGCGACCCCGCCGCGGGTCGTGACGGTGCACTGGCTGTCGTCGGTGCAGCCGGCGAAGCAGCCCTTGGGCCCGTCCGGCTCGTCGCGGTCGAGCGGGCGACATCGGTAGGCGGTGCGGCAGTCGGTGTCGCTCGCGCAGCCGTCGAGGCAGAGGCCGCCTCCGGAGGTCGTCTCGGCGCACACCCCATCCCCGGTGCAGCCCGTGTTGGTCGCGGGGTCGCAGCTCAGGCCCGCGCAGTAGCCGCCCGGCCAGCCGTTGAAGCCCTCGGTCAGACAGTCGGCGTCGGTGCCGCACTCCTCGCGAACCTGGCAGGTGGCGCCGACCGGGACGCTCGGGTCGAAGCAGGCGCCGGCGCCGGCGAAGCCGGACTCGAGGTCGCACTCGTCGCCGGTGGCGCAGTCGCTCGCGTCCTCGCACCCGGGGAGGCACACCGGCGAGAGGCCCATCCCGCCGGGCGAGCAGCCGTTGCCGGCGGGGCACTGGTCTTCGTCCGCGCCAAACTCGCACTCCGCGAGGCAGAGCTGCAGCCCGCCGCCGAGGGCGACGCAGACCGATCCCGACGGGCACGCGACGGTCTCGTCGCAGTACGTGGTGCAGTACCCGCCGAGGTTCGCCTCGCAGTACGAGTCGGCGCCGCCCGCGGCGCAGTCGTCGTCGGTCTCGCAGCGCGTGCCCACGTTGCTCGGAGGCGGCCCGGCGTCGGTGCCGGCGTCGGGGAACGTCGCGTCGAAGACGATCTGCGCGTCCTGCTCGGTGATGTGCGACTCGCCGCAGCCGATCGCGAGAAGGACGGCGAGCGGCGCGGCACCGCGCGCGCGCGCAAGGTAGGAAGAGGGGGATGCAAGCTTCATGGGGTGGCTCCTCGGGGGACGGACGGTAAGCGGACGCCGGCTCGGTAGCAATCCACCGAGGCCTCCCGGGGTGCGGGCGCGGATCCCGTCAGTAGGGGCGCCGAGCGGAAAACGATCGTGACGCTGTAGCCGCTTCGCGCGGGAAGCGAAGCGGGGTACCTCCGAGGTGAAGGTGAACAACCACACCCACCCGGGT
>JAEZBP010000077.1 GCA_023427125.1 Pseudomonadota bacterium
GCTCCCGACCGAGCAGCCCTCTCCGTCGGCGCGGCAGGCGCGGGGCGCCCAGAACGCGCTGATGTTGGCCGAGCGCGTGTTCTGCCCCGGCAGCCAGTACGCGACGGCGCTCGGATCTTCGCCCGCCGCTGCGTCGGCGCGCACCGCGGCGACCCAGATCTGCTGGCGCAGGTTCTCCGCGCTCGGCGCGTTGCCGATGACGGGGTTCCCGTAGAGGCGCCGCGAGAGGAAGCTGAGCCAGTAGTAGCCGCCCTGCTGGAAGGGCGAGAAGCGCGGCTGGTAGTCCATGCCGGTGCTCGCGGCGCGCGTGAGCGGCACCACGTTCGAGCCGTCGCGCCCCATCGCGTAGAGGTTGACCGGGACGCCGACGCTCTCGCTCCTCGCGCCCGTCCCGCTCGCGAACGCGAGCAGGCGCGAGTCGGGCGACCACGTGGGGTAACTGTCGACGGTGTTGCCCGGGATCGACGAGGCCGCGTGGACGAGCGACGGCGTGCCGACGCTGTCCAGGCCCGTGACCGGGAGCATGTAGATGTTGCCGACCGTCGGCGCGTCGCCCCAGCCGTTCTGATCGGCCACGTACGCGATGCTCGCGCCGTCGGGCGACCAGCTCGGGTAGGTGCCGAGGGGCATCGCGCCGCTCGGCGTGATCTCCGCGCCGGTGGCCGGATCGACGAAGCCGAGCTGCGGGTTGCCGCCGCGGTACGCGACGACGAGGCGGCTGTCGTCCGGGCTCCAGGAGGAGAACCACCAGCGCAGCGAGCCGGCGGTGACCGGCCACGTGGTCGGCGGCGGATCGACCGCGAGGTCGCTCGTGAGATCGTAGATGCCGGCGACGTTGTCGCCGCCGCCGAGCCGCCCGACCATGTAGCGGCCGCTGTTCGAGACCGAGTGGCAGCCGACGCAGCGCTCGCCCGTGAGGGGCGAGGGCGTCGGCGTCGGCATGAACTCGACGCGGGTCGCGGTGCCGTCGTCGATGCGCACGATGCGGCCGCGCGCGACGTCCCAGTAGTAGACGCTGCCGGAGAGCGCCGCGCGCGCGAAGGTCAGCTGGATCGGCGCGCCCCGGACGAGCTCGCCGCTCGCGGCCTCGAGGCGGTCCACGGTCAGCGTCGCGGCGGCGTCCGGATCGGTCTGTGCGAGGGCGCGCCACGCTGCCTGATCGACGAGCCAGTGCATGCTCGGGTCATGCGCGAGGTACGCGGTGATCGAGACGCGGGGCTTCGCGAGCGTGACGCGGAAGAGATCGCCGCCGGCCGAGCGCGTCCACTGCACGTCGGCCGGGAAGACGTTCTGCGGCATCACCACGCCGTCGAGCGGATAGACCACCGCGGCCTCGCGCCCGGCGTCGTCGACCGGTGTCGCGGTCCCGAAGCGCGCGACGTCCTCGTCGGTGACGCCCTCGCCGCGCAGCGTGTTCTCGAGCGTGACCGTCACCGTGGCCGTCGCGGTGAGCGGATCGCCGGCCCCGTTCGGCACGCTCACGTCCACGACGGCGGTGCCGCCGATGGTGCCGTTGGCCGTGAAGAGGCCGCTCGCCGGATCGAGCAGGCCGATCGTCGGCGCGTCGAGGCCGAAGAGCGGCCCGAGCGCGGTGCGCTCGCTGCCGTCGCTGTAGATCACGATGGCCTCGAAGTCCTGCGACGGCATCGATCCGGCGATCGAGGTGAGCGTCGCGGTGCTCGGCTCGATCCGCACCGAGGTCGCGGTGATCGGGACCGGCGTCGGCCCGGAGTCCGGCGTGACGCCCGAGTCGGTCTCCGGCGGCGCCGGCTCGCACATCCCGTCACGACAGATCTCGCCTGTCGCGCAGTCGGCGCTCCCGGCGCACCCGACCGGCGAGGGCCCCGCGCAATCGCAGCCCGCAGCGAAGAGGATGGCCGACAGCAGGGCGGCGGGGGGGAGGGCGAGGCGAAGCGAGGCGTACGTCATCGCGGCCATCATACGGGCGCGGTCGCCTCCGCAACACCGTGTCCCTACGCGTAGCGCTTCGGGAGCCTCGAGCCGACGGCGCTCATCGCGTTGAACATGCCGATGTTCGCCACGATCTTCAGCTTCGGTCCCTCGAGGTGGTAGTCGGGCGACGTCAGCGTCTGGAGGACGTTCATCTCGCCGCGGTCGAGCTTCGCCCAGATGGAGTAGGGCGCCGTCGTGCGCGCGAAGACGCGCTGCTTGTCGAAGGGGGTGTCGCGGATGGCGCGCGCGGGGGCCGGCCCCGCGCGCCGCTCGTCGGTCACGCGGCCGCTCTGGATCCGGTAGGTCACCTCGACGTCGAGGCCCTCGGCCGTGTCGAGGCACCGAAAGACGACCGCTCCGTCGAACTTGCGCGCGGCCTTCTGGAAGTCGGCGTCCGCGTTCAGCGCGTCGAGGAAGGCGCGGTTGTAGGCGGCAGACCAGTAGAGCGGGAGCTCGGCCATCCGCTGCGTTAGCACAGCGCTCTGTGCCGTGCTGCTCGGACTCTGGACAGCACGCCCGCCCGAGCGCGCGGATCTGCCCGTCTCCTCCGGCGAGCTGCGATCCCGAGGTGGCACTCGAGATCGCTCGGAGGTGCGCACGGGGCTTGCACATCGGGCACCCCATGCGGAACTCAGCACTCCTCGGAGCCCTGGTCGGCGTCACCTCTCTCTCGGGCTGCGTGGCCTCACTCGGTCATCCGGACGAGCATCGGAGCCATGACCAGCAGGAGATGACGGTCTCGCTCGAAGACCTGATGGGCGCCTGGACGCAGGAGGGCGACTGGATGGTCTCCCCGGCGCTCGAGGCGCCCGACGGCGCGAGCCGCGTCGGCGTGCTCCTGGCGATGACCGGCCCGACGGCGGTGCCGAGCATGGAGGCGCGGGTGCTCGAGGCCGGCGAGCCGATCACCGAGTGGGCGCCGCTCGAGGAGACGTGGGGAGAGGAAGAGCAGCACGTCGCCATCGTGGATCTCGGCGCCATCGGCGACGGCGCGCAGCTTCGCGTCCACCTCGCCGAGCTCCCCGATCTCTCGCTCCTGCGCTGGACCGCCGCGGTGCCCGATCCGGTCGAGGCCGCGCCGGTGATCGAGGAGAGCGACGTCGGCGGCGCCACCGAGGCGCTGCGCTCCGAGCTCCGCGGCATGGGCATCGTCACGCGGGAGTCGTGGGGCGCGCGCGCCACCCGCTGCACCTCGCCCAACAGCAGCAAGGCGCGCTTCGCGATCCACCACACGGTCACCGGCTCGTCCGATCCGGCGCGCCAGGTCCGCGGCATCCAGCGCTTCCACATGGACTCGCGCGGCTGGTGTGACGTCGGCTACCACTTCCTCATCGGCAGCGACGGCAAGGTCTACGAGGGCCGCCCGCTCCACCTGCTCGGCGCGCACGTCGGCGGCCACAACACCGGCAACATCGGCATCTCCTTCGTGGGCTGCTTCCACACGAGCGGCTGCGGCGGCCTCGGCTCCACGACGCCCTCGAGCGCGGCGGTCCGCGTCGCCGGTCGCCTCGCCGGCACGCTGCGCCGCCTCTACGGGATCCGCATCAGCACCTCGACGCTGAAGGGCCACCGTGATCACTCCGGTCAGTCGACGAGCTGCCCGGGCAACAACCTCCACAGCCGCCTCGGCACCATCCGGACGATCGCGCAGAACGAGACGCTCTCGGGCGGCGGGTCGTCGACGCCTTCGCCGACGCCGAGCACCGGCGGGAGCTGCACGCACACCTACGGCGGCACCTACGGCAACAACGCCTGCTCGGCGGGCTACCAGTGCTGCAACGGCAACTGGCGGACGCGCGGCGCCTGCGGAGCCTGCACCTGTGTGGAGGCGACCGGTGAGCGCGGCTGCTCCGGCTCGAGCGGCCCGCCCGCCGGCGCGAGCTGCACGCACACCTACGGCGGCCGCTACGCGAACACGGCCTGCTCGGCGGGCTACCAGTGCTGCAACGGCAACTGGCGGACGCGCGGCGCGTGCGGCTCCTGCTACTGCGTCGAGGCCACCGGCGAGCGCGGCTGCGGGACCTGATCGCCTCCGCGAATGCAGCCTGACGATGCCTCCTCGGACAGAAGCCGGGGAGGCATCGCTGCGTTAGGCTCTCCGCCCATGCCGGCCGACTATGCGATCCGCGCCGCGCGCGCGAGCGAGCTCGAGGCGCTGTCGGCGATCGAGCGGCGCGCGGCGGAGCTCTTTCGCGGCGTCGGGCTCGCGTGGGTGACGGAGGTGCCGCTGATGCCCATCTCGCTGCTCGAGGCGGGGCGCCTCTACGATCTCCTCTGGGTCGCGGAGCGCGAGGGGGCGCCGGTGGCGTTCCTGCTCGCCGCGGTCGTCGATGGCGAGCTCCACGTCGAGGAGCTCGACGTCGACCCCGACCATCAGCGGCGCGGGATCGGGCGCGCGCTGGTGGAGCGCGCGGCGGACGAGGCCCGTGCGCGCGGGCTCCGGTCGATGACCCTGCTGACCTTTCGCGACGTGCCGTGGAACGCTCCTTTCTACGCGAGCGCCGGCTTCGTCGCGATCGATCGCCACGCGATGGGCCCCGAGCTCACCGCCAAGGCGGAGATCGACGCGACGCGCATGGACGCATCCCGGCGCGTCGTCATGCGCCGATCGATCGATTGAACGAGAGCGAGAGGCTCAGCCCTTCGCCGCCTCGGCCATCGACGCGGGCACGGCCATCGCGTGGTAGCCCTTGTCCACGTAGAGCACCGTGCCGGTGATGCCGCTCGCGAGCGGGCTCGAGAGGAACGCGGCGGCGTGGCCGACCTCTTCGGCGGTGAGCCGCTGGGGCAGCGGGGCGTTCTTCTCGTAGTGGTCGATCATCGCGCCGATGAGGCCGATGGCCGACGCGGCGCGCGACGCGTAGGGGCCCGCGCTGATCGCGTTGACGCGGTGGCCGGCCTTGCGGCCCACCTCGTACGCCAGGACGCGGGTGTCCGACTCGAGCGCGGCCTTGGCGGAGCTCATGCCGCCGCCGTAGCCGGGGACGGCGCGCTCGGCCGCCAGGTAGCTCAGCGAGAGGAAGCTCCCGCCGGGCCGCATCAGCGGCAGGAAGCGCGAGATCAGCGACACGTTCGAGTAGGCGCTCGCGCTGATCGCGCCGAGGTAGCCGGCGCGGCTCGTCTCGAGGAGCGGCTTCTTCACCTCCGGGCCGTTGGCGAGGCTGTGCACGACCACGTCGAGGCAGGGCTCGCCGAGCTCGCTCGAGAGCGCGTTGGCGGCGCCGTCGATCGTGAAGTCGCCGCGCTCCTTGTAGCGCTTGCTCTCGCGCACCGCCTCGGGCACCGCGTCGAGGCGATCGTACTCGGCGTCGAGCGCGACGATCTTCTCGAACGCCATCTTCGCGCCGCTCGAGAGGGTGAGCGAGGCGTCCATCTTCCCGCGCCGGAGCAGGGTCTCGAAGATCCCCATCGCCGGAGGCCAGGTCCCGACGCACACGGTGGCGCCGGCCTCGGCGAGCGCCTTCGCGATCGCGAACCCGAACCCGCCGTCGTCGGCCACGCCCGCGACGAACGCGCGCTTTCCCGTCAGATCGATGCTCAACATGCGGGCGAACACTCGTCCGCCGAGGCGCGAGCGTCAAGCCGCGAGACGCCGAGGCGACTCGCGATTCGTCCTGTGCCCCTGCCCCTCTCGCTCACCAACGCGCTTCGATCGGCGAACGATCGGGCGCGGGCTCGGGCGCGCCGCTCCGCGGCTGGCGCGGGCACGGGGCAGGCGGCTGATGGGTCGGCCGCCTGCTACTCGATCGACCCGGTCTCGGTGGGGTAGCCCTGATCGATCCAGTGGTAGACCCCCTCGTCGAGCACCGCGGTGTTCTCGAAGCCCGCGGCGCGCAGCGCGTCGACGACCACCCCGCTCGCCGCGTGGGGGCAGCCGCAGTAGGCGACGACCCAGGTGCCGTCGCGAGGGAGGCGATCGATCGGCGCCGAGTCGTAGTACGGGACCGGGAGCGCGCCCGGGAGCCGGCGCCGGAGCCAGTCGCTCGTCGGCCGCGCGTCGAGCAGGATGATGCGCGCGCCCTGCGCCAGCGCGTCCCGCACCTGCACCGCCGACACGAAGCGCCCCTCGCGCAGCGTGAAGGCCGGCCGCGGCCCGTCCGGGTGCCGCATCAGCGGGATCGTCGCGAGCGAGGGCGGCGCGAGGTGGGCCGGGACCGCGCCCGGATTCTCCTCGAAGCGCCGCAAGAACACGACGACATCATCGATCGCTTGCGGCTCGAGCACGCCCTCGAACGCCGGCATCGGCGTGCCCTCGCGGCCATGCACGATCGCGTAGCGGAGGAAGCCGTCGCTCGCCGTCGACGAGAACGACGACGCGCTCAGGCTCTGCGCGCTCCCGCCCTCGCCGAGGGTCCCATGGCAGCTGGCGCAGCGCTCGGTGTAGATGCGCGCGCCGCGCTCCGCGTCGCCGCTCACCGCGATCGTGTCGACCTCGATCGCCGGTCCTTCCTGCCACGAGCGCAGGAGCGCGACGATCGCCTCGATCTGATCGCCGCTCAGCGGGCCCCCGTGATCGCGGCTGTAGGGCCCCATCGCGGTGTCGAGCCGCCCCTGCGCGATCGCGGTGATCAGGAAGTCGTCGGAGGCGGTGCGCAGGAAGCCCTGACCCGCGAGGCGCGTCGCGTTGTCGGCGGCGTAGCCTTGCCCCTCGCCACCGTGGCAGAGCGCGCAGTAGCGAGCGTAGAGCTGGGCTCCCTCCGCGACCTCGGCGGAGAGCGCGTGCGTGGTCGGTGTGCCCGAGGCCGAGGTGCCCGATGTCGATGTGCCGCACGCCGTGAGCAGCGCGGCGAGGAGAATGCGCTTCACGGGGGCGCAGCATACACAATGAAGAGGCGCCGCCCGAGGGCGTCGTACGAGCTTCGAGCCGCCGTCACGGGCGGAGATACCTCGATGAGCGATAAGGTAGGGACGTGGAACGCAAGCGAGCAATCGTGGGCCTGGCCGTGCTCGTCGCCGCGGGCGTCATCGCGGCCGTGATGTGGAGCGGCGATGGCGACGCGGACGAGGCGCCCATCGCAGCGGTCGACACCGAGGGGTCG
>JAEZBP010000553.1 GCA_023427125.1 Pseudomonadota bacterium
CCGGGGTGTGCGGCGCCCTCGGCGGCCTCCTCCAGGTCGGCCCGCTCTTCGCGCCGAAGGCGATCGCGCCGGAGCCCGCGCGGCTCGATCCGATCCGCGGGCTCGCGCGGATGTTCTCGCCGGCCGAGCTCGCTCCGCGCCTCGCCTCGCTCGCGCTCTGCCTGACCCTCTTCCTCATCGCCGGTGACCTGCTCCTCGAGACGCTGCCCGGCCTCTTGGGGCGCACGGAGGGGGGCGCGCGCTTCGCCCTCGGCGCGAGCGCGCTCGTGATGAAGGCGCTGCTCTGGCGCGCGATCCCTCTGATCGCGCTCGCGGGAGCGGTGGCGCTCGTCTACCGGGGCTGGCGCTTCCGACAGGCGCAGCGGATGACGCGGCGCGAGCGAAGAGACGAGCTGCGGGAGACCGAGGGTGAGCCCGAGGCGCGGCGCCGGCGAGCCGACCTCCATCGCGAGCTGGCCGGGAGCGATGGAGTGCAGGGATCGTTGACGGACGCCGCGATCGTGGTGCGGGGGATCGGACGCGCGGTGGTCCTGCGCTGGCGGCGCGACGTTGGCGACCCGCCTTCCGTCGGGCAGATCGGGCGGGGCGCCATGGTCCTCCGGAGCGTGGCGCGCGCGAGCGCGGAGGGCGTGCCGGTGGTCCACGACGAGCACCTCGCGGGCGAGCTCGAGCGGCTCCACGCGGGCAGGACCCTCGCGCGCGCTTCGCTCGTCCGGCTGGCGCGCCACCTCGCGAAGCACCCGCGATGAGCTTCGTCGAGGTCGCGCTCCCGGTGCCGCTGCGGCGGCGCTTCACCTACGCGGTCCCCGAGGGGATGGCGGCGCCCGCGATCGGCGCGCGCGTCGCGGTGCCCTTCCACGGGCGAAAGCTCGCCGGCTTCGTGCTCGGACACGCCGAGCGCGCGCCCGAGGGCGTGAAAGTCATCAAGCCGGTGGCGGGGGTGCTCGACGCGGAGCCGCTCTTCCCGGAGGAGCTGCTCCGCTTCCTCGCCGAGGCCGCCGACTACTACCTCCACCCGATCGGGGAGGTGCTGCGGGCGGCCGCGCCGGCAATGGCGATTGAGGCGCTCCGCGAGCTTCGCAGCGAGGGCTTCCTCGAGCACGGCGAGTCGCTCGGCGGCGCGGCCGTCGCGACCAAGCGCGCGCTCTTCGTGCGTGCGAGCGGGGCCGAGCACGAGGGCCGGCTCGGGCGGAAGCAGCAGGCGGTGATGGCGCTCCTGACCGAGCGGGTCGAGATCTCCGCCGACGAGCTGCGCGCTCACATCGGCGCGCCGCGCGCGGTGCTGCGCGGGCTCGCGAAGCGCGGGCTCGTGGTGCTCGAGGAGCGCGAGGTGCTGGCCGATCCGTTCTTCGCGAGCGAGGTCGCGCCCGACGTGCCGCCGGTCCTCAACGACGCGCAGGCGAAGGCGGTCGAGGGCCTCGTGCGGGCGCTCGACGGTGCGGGCGGCACGCACCTGCTCCATGGCGTGACCGGCTCCGGCAAGACCGAGGTGTACCTCCGGGTCATCGCCGAGGCGCAGGCGAGAGCGCGGGGCGCGCTGCTCTTGGTGCCGGAGATCGCGCTCACGCCTCAGCTCGTCTGGCGCTTCCGCGCGCGCTTCGGCGATCGCATCGCGGTCTTGCACAGCGGGCTGACAGACAAGGAGCGGCACCTCGCCTGGAGAGGGCTTCGAAGCGGGGAGCTGCGCGTCGCGGTCGGTGCGCGCTCGGCCCTCTTCGCGCCGGTGCCTGCGCTCGGCGTGATCGTCGTCGACGAGGAGCACGATCCCTCGTTCAAGCAGGAGGACGGCTTCCGCTATCACGCGCGCGATCTCGCGATCCTCCGCGCGCATCGAGCCGGGGCGGTCTGCATCCTCGGCAGCGCGACCCCGAGCCTCGAGAGCTTCCACCGCGCGACGGACGCGCCCGCGGGGCACCGCATCGAGCTCGCGGAGCTGCCCTCGCGCGCCACGGCGCAGGCGCTGCCGCCCGTGGAGGTCGTGGACCTGCGCCGCCACGGCGCGGGGCCGAGCGGACACCCCCTGATCACCGGGCCGCTCCACCGCGGGCTCGAGCGCTGCTTGGCCGAGGGCGGGCAGGCGATCTTGTTCCTGAACCGGCGCGGCTTCTCGCCGAGCCTGCGCTGCGGCGCGTGCGGGGAGCTGATGCAGTGCCCGGCGTGCAGCGTGTCCCTCACCGAGCACCGGCGCGCGGGGGCGCTGCGCTGTCACTACTGCGATTACTCGACGCCGATCACCATCGAGTGTCCGCGGTGCAAGAAGCACGCGCTCGAGCCGCTGGGGCTCGGGACCGAGCGGCTCGAGGACACCCTCGCCGACGCCTTCGCGCCGGCGAAGGTCGCGCGGCTCGATCGCGACACGGCGGCCGGTGGGCGCGCGATCGAGGCGGTGCTCGAGCGCCTGCGGCGCCGGGAGGTCGACGTGCTGGTCGGGACGCAGATGGTCACGAAGGGCCACGACATCCCCGGCGTGACGCTGGTCGGCGTGGTCCTCGCCGATCAGTCGCTGGCGTTCCCGGACTTCCGCGCGTCGGAGCGGACCTTCCAGCTCTTGAGCCAGGTCGCCGGCCGCGCGGGCCGCGGGGATCGCGCGGGGAAGGTGGTGCTGCAGACCTTCCAGCCCGAGCACCCGGCGATCGTGTACGCGGAGCGGCACGACTACGTGGGCTTCTATCGCGCCGAGCTCGAGCACCGGCGCGAGCTCGGCTACGCGC
>JAEZBP010000623.1 GCA_023427125.1 Pseudomonadota bacterium
GAGCGACACCACGAGCGCTGGCGCAGCGAGGAGGCGAGGCGCGCCGAGCGCGCCGCCGACGAAGAGCTCGAGGACGTGGCCGCCTCGCGCCGGCGCTGAGCTCGATCGCTCAGAACGCGAGCACGACGCCGCCGCCGAGGTTGCGGAAGCCCTTCTTGCTGAAGCGGTAGAGGGCGGCGGGGCGGCCGCGGCCCTCGCGGCGCTCTCTGCCGGTCTCCTCGACGATGTCGAGGCTGAGGACCTTGCGGCGGAAGTTGCGCTTGTCGAGCGGCTTGCCGAGGATGACCTCGTAGACCTCCTGCAGCTCGCTCAGGGTGAACTCGCGCGGCAAGAGCTGGAAGGCGACCGGAGCGTACTCGGCCTTGTAGCGCAGCCGCTCGAGCGCGTAGTCGACGATGCGGCGGTGATCGAAGGCGAGCGGCGGGAGCTCGTCGACCGGGTACCAGCCGACGGAGGTCGCGTCGGAGCCCGCCTTGGGCGCGAGCTTGCGTGCGTCGATCAGCGCGAAGTAGGTCACGGTGATCGCGCGGCGCGCCGGATCGCGATCGACCTCGCCGAAGGTGTAGAGCTGCTCGAGCCAGCGCACCGCGACGCCGGCCTCCTCGGCGAGCTCGCGCCGCGCGGCGTCGTCGAGGCTCTCATCCATCCGCACGAACCCGCCCGGCAGCGCCCAGCGGCCCGCGAAGGGCGCGAGCTGCCGGCGGATCAAGAGCACCTTCAGGCGCGACGCGTCGACCGTGAACAGGATCGCGTCCACGGTGACCGCCGGGTGCGGCGCCGTGCTCGGGTCGTACGCCGCGTGCTCGTCCGCCGCGCTCAACCGAGGGCCGCCAGGACGTCCGCGGTGGTCGCGAAGCGCACGCCCGCCGCGAGCAGCTCCGCCTCGGCGCTGGCTCCCCCCTCCGGTGTCACCGGCGCGGTCGCGTCGCGCACGACCACCGCCTCGTAGCCGCGCTCGCGCAGGCCGAGCGCGGCCGCGCGCACGCAGTAGTCGAGCGCCACGCCGAAGACGACCGCGGTCGTCGCGCCGGTCTCGGCGATCGCGCGCTCGGCGGCGGGGTGCGTGAAGAGATCGAACTTCACCTTCTCGAGGACGAGGGTGGCCTCGTGATCGCGATCGGCCGGGAGCGAGCCATCGAGCGGCACGGTCAGCGCGCGCGCGGGCACCGTCTCGGCCACCCGCCTCTGCCCCTCGGTGCCGGCCACGCAGTGCGGCGGGAAGACCGTGAACTCGGGATCGTCGGGCCCGTGCGCGTCGGCCGACGCGATCACCGGGACGCGGTGCGCCTTCGCGGCCGACAAGAGGCGCGCGAAGCTCGGCTTGAGCGTCTCGGCGCCCGGGACGTAGAGCGCTCCGTCGGGCTCCACGAAGTCGATCTGCGTGTCCACGTCGATCAACACGGTGCGGTCGGGGTCGAGGCGCATCATGGTCTCCTCCTCACGCCGGTCACTGCCAGGCGTGCTCCTTCTTGATCCGATCGGCGAGGCTCTGCAGCGACGGGCCGATCTCGGTCGGCGCCCGGCCGCTTCCGCGGAGCTGCTTGAGCTCGCTCGGCAGGCTGGCGAGGCCCTGGGCGCAGCGCGCGCGCGCCTCGTCGAGCGAGGCCGTGCGGATGATCTCGCCCTCGCGCATCACCGGCACGAGGAGCGGCTCGACCCGCGCGCCGCGCGGCGGCTCCGCGTCGGCGAGCTCGATCACGTCGCGCTCGAGGCGGCCCTCCTCGTCGCACACGCGAAAGACCTGCTTGGGGCCGGGCCACGTCACCTTGCCCTCGGCGAGCTTCATCACCGGCACGCGCCGGCCGCCCTCGCTGCGCTCGACCAGCTTGTAGACGCCGCCGAGGGCCGGCTGATCGCGCGAGGTGACGAGCTCGGTGCCGACGCCGAAGCTGTCGATCGGCGCGCCGCTCGCGAGGAGCGCCTCGATCTTCTCTTCGTTGAGGTCGCCCGAGGCGACGATCGTCGTCTTCGCGAGGCCCGCCTGGTCGAGGATCGCGCGGCACCCCTTGGCGAGCTCGCCGAGGTCGCCGCTGTCGAGGCGCACCCCCTTGAGCGCCGGGCCGATCGCGGTCGCGCGGCGGCACCCCTCGAGCGTGTCGTAGGTGTCGACGAGCAGCACGCAGTGCTCCGGGTAGAGCCCGTGGTAGTGCGCGAAGGCGTCTTCCTCGCGGGTGAAGCTCATGATGTACGCGTGGGCCGCGGTGCCGAGCACCGGGATGTCGAGCCGCCGGGCCGCCGCGACGTTCGAGGTGCCGTCGAGCCCCGCGATCCACGAGGCGCGCGTGGCGAGCATCGCCGCGCCGAAGCCATGCGCGCGGCGGGCGCCGAAGTCGACCACGTGCTTTGCGCCGGCGGCGAGCCGGACCCGCGCCGCCTTGCTCGCGATCAAGGTCTGGAAGTTCAGGGTCGCGAGGAGGTAGGTCTCGACCAGCTGCGCCTCGGCGATCGGGGCACGGACACGCATCAGCGGCTCGTTCGCGAAGACGACGGTGCCCTCGGGCACCGCGTCGATGTCGCCCGAGAAGCGGAAGTCGGCGAGCCACTCGAAGAAGCCCGGCTCGATGTGGGCGAACATCGGCAGCGCCCGCAACCACGCGATCGACTCCGCGTCGAAGCGGAGCGCGCGCACGTACCCGAGCGCCTGCTCGAGGCCCGCGGCCACGAGGAAGCTGCGCCCCGGCGGCAGCCGGCGGACGAAGAGCTCGAAGACCGCATCGCCGTCCTCCCCGCGGGCCCGATACGCGGCCATCATCGTGAGCTGGTAGAGGTCGGTCGCCAGACCGAGCTCGCGCTCCTCGAGCAGGAAGGGATCGCCGTAGGTCATTTGGTGTCTCCGCGACACTTATTTGTGTCCGCGCGGGCCCTGTGTCAAGCCGCACCGTAGCGCGGCCACAGGGTCACACGGAAGCGGCGAGCTAGATGCAGAGGCCCGCGGGGGCGCACCAGTCGGTCACGCCCTCGGGGCTGACCACGAGCAGGTAGCGACGCCCGAAGACCAAGACGCCGTCGTCGCGCTTGATGTTGTAGCGGAACGGGTAGGCCTGGATGCAGCCGCGCGACTCGAGCGAGAGCGGCACCTCGAAGAAGACCTCGTAGAGGAGGTCCGTGCGCTCGAAGACGCCGGTGATGAGCTCTTGCTCGGGCACGATCTCGAAGACGTTCTCGCGCGGGCTCGCGCCGAACGCGAACGACGCGCGATAGAACGTGCCCGCGTCCCGATCGCCGGCGGTCGAGAGCGGCTGGAACGCGCCGGTGTAGGAGCCGCCCTGGCCGCGAACGTTGTGGCGGATGGTGAGGCGCGCCTCGCGGCCGGGTGCCTCGACGATCGGGACGAGCAGCTCGCGATCGGGCGAGTCGGTGCGCGTCGGGTTGAAGCCGAAGTCCACCTCGACCCGGTCGGTCAGGCCGTCGCCGTCGGTGTCGGGCACCTCGGGGTTGGTGCCGCGCGCGAGCTCGGTGCGATCGCAGAGGCCGTCACCGTCGGTGTCGGTGTAGTCGATCACCACGGGCGCGTCGGCCGGCACCCCGCTGTCGGGCGGCAGCGGCGGAGCCGGCGGGAGCTTGGGGCAGCCCGCGACAGTGAGCAGCGCCATGCATCCGCCGACGCAGCCGGCGAGGGCCCCCAGGTTCCGACGAAGGTCCGGCACGTTGAGTGGAAGAGAGCTTAGCGTGATTCCCGAGGACGACACCGTGGGTGCGCCCTTCGAGGAGTGCGGTGGACCGAGCGCGTCGTTGCAGTGCGCGGGCTCACGCGGGAGCCGGCCCCTGTGGCGTGCGCGCTTGACCCCCCGTCCGCGCAGCTACTAGACCCCATCGAAGATGGCCTTGAACACCGACGCGACCGGCAAGCGCACCGCCCCGATCGAGCTCACCTATCGCTGGCAGGACGTGGCGCTCTACGCCCTCGGCGTCGGCGCGAAGGCGCGCGACCTCGACTTCCTCTACGAGAAGCGCGGCCCGCGGGTCTTCCCGACGTTCGCGGTGATCCCGGCGTTCGAGGCCAACCGCGAGCTCTTCGACGTGGTCGGCGGCGATCTGTCGGGCGTGGTCCACGGTAGCCAGAAGATCGTGCTCCACCGCCCCTTCGCGCCCTCCGGCACGCTGACCACCGTCGGCATCGTCGAGGGCATCCACGATCTCAAGCGGATGGCGCAGTCCACGATCCGCACCGAGACGCGCGACGAGGCGGGCGAGCTCGTCTGCGAGACCGAGTGGACGATCATGTATCTGAAGGACGGCGGCTTCGGCGGTGAGGCGCCGCCGCGCTCGCCGAAGGTCCGGCCGCCCGAGCGCGCCCCCGACTGGGTGGTCGAGGACGCGACCTCGCCCGAGCAGGCGCTGCTCTATCGCTTGAGCGGCGATCACAACCCCCTCCACGCCGACCCGGCGGCGGCCGAGCAGGCGGCCAAGGTCACCGAGGGCCGGCCGATCCTGCACGGGCTCTGCACCTACGGCTACGTGGGCCGCGCGATCCTCGCGAACGAGTGCGGCGACGACCCCGCGCGCCTCAAGAGCTTCTACGGCCGCTTCAGCCGCCCGATCTGGCCGGGCGAGACGATCATCACCGAGGGCTGGCGCGAGGATGGCCGCGTGATCGTGCGCGCGGCGACCAAGGAGCGGCCCACCGACTACATGTTCACCAACGCGTTCGCCGAGATCGTGTAACTCCGGGAGATACAGTCGCATGAAGAAGCTCAGCAGAGAGATCTGGATCGTCGGCGCCAAGCGCACCGCGTTCGGCGCGATGAGCGGCTCGTTCAAGGACATCTCCGCGACCGATCTGGCCGTCCACGCCTCGAAGGCCGCGCTCGCGCAGAGCGGGCTCGATGCGGCCGACGTCGATCAGGTCATCGTCGGCAACGTGCAGCAGACGAGCCCGGACGCGATCTACTGCGCGCGGCACGTGGGGCTCAAGAGCGGCGTGCCGATCGAGAAGCCCGCGCTGACGCTCAACCGGCTCTGCGGCTCGGGCTTTCAGGCGGTGGTGAGCGCGGCCGAGCAGATCCTCCTCGGCGACGCGCGCGCGGTCCTCGCGGGCGGCACCGAGAACATGTCGCAGGCGCCGCACTCGACGTGGGGCCTACGCGAGGGCGCGCGCTTCGGCAAGCCGCCGGCGATGGTCGACACGCTCTGGGCCGCGCTGACCGACAGCTACTGCAACACGCCGATGGCGATGACCGCCGAGAACCTCGCGACCGAGTACGGCATCAGCCGCGAGGACTGCGACGCGTTCGCGCTCAAGAGCCAGCAGCGCTGGGCGGCGGCGCAGGAGTCGGGCGCGTTCGCCGACGAGCTCGTCGGGGTCGAGGTCAAGACCCGCAAGGGCCCGGTCACCATCGCCAAGGACGAGCACCCGCGGCCCGAGACGACGATGGAGGCGCTCGCCAAGCTCGCGCCGGTCTTCAAGAAGGATGGCGTCGTCACGGCCGGCAACGCGTCCGGGATCTGCGACGGCGCCGCGGCGCTCGTGGTGGTCGACGGCGGCTGGGCCAAGGAGCGCGGCCTGACGCCGCTCGCCAAGCTCGTCTCGTGGGGCGTCGCGGGCGTCGAGCCCACCCGCATGGGCATCGGTCCGGCGCCGGCGATCCGCTCGGCGCTCGACCGCGCGGGGCTCGAGCTCTCGAAGGTCGACTTCTTCGACGTGAACGAGGCCTTCGCCGCGCAGTGGCTCGCCGTGCAGAAGGAGCTCGGCCTGCCCGAGGAGAAGTGCAACCCGAACGGCGGGGCGATCGCGCTCGGCCACCCACTCGGCGCGAGCGGCGCGCGCATCACCGCGAGCCTCGTCTACCAGCTGCGCCGCACCGCGAAGACCTACGCGGTCGGCTCCGCCTGCATCGGCGGCGGCCAGGGCATCGCGCTCGTCCTCGAGCGCGCCTGAGCGCGCTCAGCGCGCGAG
>JAEZBP010000821.1 GCA_023427125.1 Pseudomonadota bacterium
CGGAGTCGACCGTGTCGGCGCGGCTCAGCGCCTCGGTGAGGTTCGGCCCGAGCCCGTAGAGGCGATCGAGGGCGAGCTGGTAGAGCTGGACGGCGCGGTAGAGCGAGACCATCTCGAAGCCCGCCACCCCGGAGAGATCGATGCCGCCCGGCTCGAGGAGCGAGCCCTCGAAGCTCGCGCCGCCGGCGGCGGCGAGGTCGAAGCGAGACGCGTAGGCCTGGGTCAGGGCCTCGTCGCCCATCATCACGAGCAGCTCGGCGTAGAGCCGCTCGAAGCCGTCGCGGTGCGAGCCGCCGGGGGCCGCGAACTGCCCGAAGTCACCGCGGAGGAACGCGTCGAGCGCGCTCTGCTCCGGCTCGGACAGCATCCCGTGGAGGGCGTCGTCGGAGTAGATGGTGATCAGGCAGTCGACGCGCGCGCGGATCTCCTCGATGACGGGCGGGTCGTAGCAGTAGGGGATGCGATCGGAGTCGGGGATGCAGATCTGCGGCGCGAAGCCGGGACGGGTGCCCCGGGTGCTCGTGAAGCGCGTGCGGTAGCGGAAGGCGCTCTCGATCGCCGCCTGCAGCGGGAGGAAGGTCCGCCCCGCGCTGGTGAGGGGCCGATAGAAGGTCTTGCCTGCGCGCAGATCGAGCCGGTCGTCGTCGCAGTACGGCGTCTCCACGCCGCCGACCGGAGCGCACCGGTAGTAGGGCTCGTAGACCTCGATGAGGCCGTTCTCCCGCCAGCGGTTGAGCGTCGCCTGGCAGGTGCCGCCGGTGCAGCCGGTCGCGTCGCACGTCGCCGCGTCCTGGCAGCGCTCGGCGGCGATCTGGGCCTGCGTGCGCGCGCTGGTGCTGAAGAAGACGACGCGGCTTCCGAGCGGACAGGCGACGCGCACCGCCCCGGAGCTCCCGTCGTCGCCGGGGCCGCCGTCGAAGAGGCCGGTGTCCTCGCAGTAGTAGTGGACCTGCGTGAGCGGGATCTCTTCGTCGCCGCTCGCCGGCTGCGTGCCCGAGAGCAGGACCGCCGCGAGGTCGGCGACATCGTCGGGGTCGTCGGCGATCGCCGAGAGCGGGAGCTCGCCTCCGGCGCCGAGGGCGTCGCCGATCAGCGCCGGATCGCAGCTCACGCCGGGCAGCACCGGGGCCTCGCGGATCGTGGTGGGCGGCGGCGTGCCCTGATCGACATCGGGGATTCCGTCCCCGTCCTCGTCGGCGTCGGCGGCCTCGGTCGGCTGGCGCCGGAGCAGCACGTAACCGTACGACGAGACCTGGCCGCCCGCCGCGCCGTCCACGAACGTGTCGAAGGTCTCCTCGAAGAGGAAGAAGAGCTCGCTCTGGTTGATGAGCGCGCCGTCGAGCAGGCGCAGGGTGCGCAGGCGCGGCGCGCCGTCCGGCACCGGGTTGGCGCCCGCGAGGCTGCGGTTGTCCGCCGCGCGGGCGCCGCCGAAGGGCAGCTCCGCGTCGACGCACCACGTGCGATAGCGGGCGCCGGTCGCGTCGGTGGAGGTCCCCTCGGTGAAGCCCTCGACGAGCCAGGGCTCGGTGACCGGCTGGTAGCCCGCCGCGCAGCTCCCGCTCGGCGAGGGGTAGCGGCCGCCCACGACCGACTGCGCCTCGACGGAGTCGAGGAAGACCACACAGTCGCCGCTCGCGGCGAGCAGCGCGCCGTCGCACGCCCCCGCGTCGGACGGATCGGCCGCGAAGGTCACGCTCACCGCGGGGTTGCCCGGGTAGTGCAAGCTCGCGCTGCTCTCCACGCGCCCCGCGAGCTCGAGCGGCATCGCGCCGCGCTGCCGGAGGCTCATCCCGAAGGGCAGCTCCGTCATCCCTCGCGGGATCGGGTTGTCGAGGAGGTTGTCGACGTAGGTGCGGACGCCAGAGGAGCTCGTGTACGGATAGCAAGCGCCCGACGCGCTCCCGCAGCGGCCGGAGACCGACGGAAACGCCCACGACTCGGTCTCGGTCGACGTCAGGACGGCCTTCATCTCGCGCCAGCCGTCGAGGTTGCCCTGCCGGAAGCCGATCCAGCGCAGGACGAGGCCATTGCGCACGCCCGCCGCGTCGGCGCGATCCGCCCGCTGGCGCCACGCCTGCAGCCCGGCCGTCTCGAACGAGCCGAAGTAGTGCATCGTGCCGCTCCAGCGGCCGTCCGCGCGCTCGACGTAGGTCAGCTCGAGCGTCGAGCGCCCGCCGTTGCCCGCGATCTCCAGCGTCCCTTGCCACCGGGTCGCGGCGACGCCGCCGGCGTTCGCGATCTCGACCACCGGGCAGCTGCCCTCCGCCGCGCAGTTGCCGCGGCCGGTGAAGGTGATCTCGGGATCGCGCGCGCCGGTCCCGCCCACCAGGCCGATGTCGAGCCAGGAGAGCGGGCATTCCCCGCGGGCGGCGTCGCACGAGAGCAGCGCGCCGGTGCTCGGGTCCCGCGGCGCGTCCACGCGCTCCACCGTGCCATCGCGCCGTGTCACGACGTGCGAGAGGCGGCGGACGGTGAGGGTGTGCTCACGCGCGCGCGGATCCTCGATGGTGACCTGCACCTCGGCGCGGGTGTGCACGTTGGAGAACGCGAGCACGGCCTGGTCGAGCACGAAGCCTCCGGCGCCCTCGGTCCCTGCGCCGCCGCTCATGGAGCGCTCCGCGAGCTGTACGCAGTAGCCGTTCTGACCGTCGCCGGCGTCGCAGAAGTAGCCCGTCCCGCAGGTCGCCGCGCCCGCGGTGGACTCACAGGGGACGCGGCAGACTCGCTGATGGCAGCCGAGGCCGCTCGGGCAGTCGGCGCTGCTCTCGCAGTTCGAGTAGCACTGGCCGAGCAGACAGGTCTGGAAGAACGGGCACTCGAGGTCGCTCGCGCACGTGGGCGGCGCCTCCCCGTCGGCCACGCACGAGCCCTCGACGCAGCCCTGGCCGTCGATGCAGCCTTCGAGCAGGCCATCGGCCTCGCACTCGCGAGCGGGGGTGGTCTCGAGCGAGGCGCGGCAGGGCGTGTAGCAGCGCGGCTCGGCCGGAGGCAGCGCGCGCGCGTCGACGCAGAGGTCGGCCACGCAGGCGAGGCCGGCGTTGCAGGCGCGGCCGCCCTCACAGGAGCAGCCCGCGCTCCCCGGCGCGCAGCTCACGCAGAGAGAGAGCGCGGCGTCGCAGCGCGCGCCCGCGTGGCAGCGCCCCGTCGGCAGGCAGGGGCCGCCCTGGTAGCCGTCGTCGTCGACGCAGAGCGCTTCGTCGAGGCAGTGGAGGTTCGCCTCGCAGGTACCGGCGACGCAGCTGCATCCCTCGTCGCCCGGCACGCAGTCGGCGGCGACGCAGTAGCCGTCCCGACAGGTGTCCGACGCGCCGGTGCAGGCCTCGCCGTGGAGACAGGCGCAGCCGCGCTGCCCCGCGGGGCACGTCATCGAGCCGCACACACCGTCGAGGCAGACGAGAGGGTTGCCGTCGGCGCCCCGCCCGCAGCGCTCGCCGGTGGAGC
This sequence comes from Pseudomonadota bacterium, assembly GCA_023427125.1. GTDB lineage: Bacteria > Myxococcota_A > Polyangia > Polyangiales > Sandaracinaceae > JAEZBP01. Next base: position 3,442 of record JAEZBP010000821.1, read on the forward strand.
ACGCGCAGCCTTCGGTGCCCGACGTGCAGCCCTCGCGCTGGCAGACGCCGTCGGCGCAGATCAGCGCGCCGGGGCACTCGAGCGAGCTCGCACAGCCGCCCTCACCGGCGTCCGATCGCCCGCCGTCGTCGGTCGGGGTGGGAGCGTCGCAGGCCGCGAGCGCGAGGCCGATCGCGAAGAGCTGAAACCCAAGAGAGAGACTTCGCGTCACGGCGCGATCCCCATCCCGAGCGCGTCGGCGCCGAGCTCGGCGCCGTCGCGATCGAAGCAGCGCCCGCGCCGCAGGCCGACCGTTCCCAGCGCATCGGTGCTGCGCACCGTCACCGCCCCGGCCCCGAACGCGGCGTCCGCGTCGCGGAGGAAGGTGACGGCGGTCCGGGGCGCCTCCCGAATGAACGTGCCGCGCACGCCCGCGCCGAAGTCGACGCCGACCACCTCGGTGCCGTTCTCGACCAGGACGACCTCGCAGCTCCGAGCGCGCCCGTCGCGCACCACGAGCTCGCGGCGGTCCGCGTCGCGGCAGAGGCCGGTGTCGCAGACGAGCCCGCCGGTGCAGCGGTCGTCCGGGAGGCAAGCGCAGCCAGCGGTGCCGGCGGTGCAAGCGCCGCCGTCGGGCGTGGACGGAGCGCCGGCGCAGCCCGCGGCCAAGGCCGCCGTGAGGAGGATCGAGATGCGAACGTGCAGAGAAGTCATCGGGCTCCCGGCCGGTCGGTGGAGGGCGTCACGTGGGCCCTCTACGCGCGTCGCGGCGTCGCGGCGTTCAGCACGTCCGGTGCCAGGCGCGGGCGCCCGGCCGCGCGGGATCGCGGTCCTTCGGGAGCGTCGCCCTGAGGCGACGATTGTCGACGCCGCGAGACACGAGCCCGGTGACCCGTCGCCGCACGCCGAGCACGAGGGGCACGTTGGGAGACGATGAGCACCGGCGCATGGCGCACGCCCACATCGAGGTTCGCGAGCGCGCGTTGGCCGGTGGCAACGACGCGCAAGAGAAGCGGGCGAGTGCGATGCGCAGCACCTCGATCGAGCGACGACGCGACGCCGGTCCCCGCAGACCATCCCGCCCGAGGCGCGGCGCATGGGAACCCGACGGCACCGCGACCGATAGGTACTGCCGGAGCTCCGAGCGCGGGGACGGCCGCGTTCCGGTGATCTCGTCCTACCGACCCATCACCGCCTGCAACCAGTCTTGCGTCGGCGGCTGGGCGGGAGCCGTCGCGGCTGTGAAGGCCCGGGCTCCGGCAGCGCCCTCGAAGGGCGCGTTACGCGCGGCCACGTCCAGCTGATAGCGCATGTGCCCGTCACGGCTCCCTTCGATGGCGTTGCCCGTGAGCTCGTGCGCGACGGAGGCGCCCGACCCGATGTGTGAGAGATCGACCGGGGACGACGCGGCGAGCGACAGGGCGGCGGCAGGGCCCAGCACCCCCACCACGATCCCGACCCCCACGGCGACGCCCACCGGGACCCCGAAGTTCCAGAGAGCGTTTCTCCACCTGCTCGACCTCGCGACCGCGTTCGGGTTCTGTCGCAGAGCGTGTCTGCGGTCGAGCGCCGCGGCCCGGCGATTGGTCACCATGGTCTTGATCCGCGCGCCCGCCAGGGCGACAGCGGCCGTGGTCGTCGCCCCGACCACGCCGGCGAGCACGATGGCCACCGGTGCGCCACCGGTAAGGACCGAGACGGCGACGGTTCCCGCGACCCCGGCCACCTTCAGTCCCAGGCTCACCCCTATGAACGAGGCCTTGAAGTTCGCCCACGTCTGCGACCGGGCAAGGAAGGTCTTGACGCGCTCCCGCAGCGGCGGCCTCGCCGCCTGGCCTCCTCCCCCGGGGGCCGGGGTCTGGCTCAGACCGGTCGGATCGGTGGCGTTGATCAGGTGGTTGCCGACGTAGGCGTAGATCGAGCCGGCGTCGGAGAGCGACCCCTCGATGGAGTCGGGGCTCAAGACGGCGAACGCCGGGTCGGCCGACATCCAGCGCCCGACGGCGGCGTCGAGGTGCCGATGACGGAACGCGTGGAGCCCGGTGCTCTCGTCCTGCTCTTGGCCGGTGAAGCCGTGCTCGTCGGTGAAGCCTGAGCGGTGGCGGACCTCGCCGCCCGGGTAGTAGAGGGTCTCACCGATCGGGCTGCCATCGGCGTCGGTCGCCAGCGTGACCGAGCCGAGGTGATCGTGGTGGAGGTAGGCAAGCTCACCCCCGTCGAGCGAGAGCAGCCGCCTCGCGGCGCCGCGCAGGAGGCGCGCCGGCTCGGAGGCGTCGCCCGCGCCGCTCACGATCCCGGCCGCCGAGGCGTGCGCTACCCACGCGTCAGCCGCGTTGATCTCGCCCTCCGGCGCGCCGAGCGGGGCCACGTCCGAGAGCACCTCCGTCTGGATCGCGCTCGTCCTGAGGCGCGCCAGCCGGGCCGAGCCCACCTGCGGGTAGACGTACACGACGCCATCGCGGACCTCGACCTCGGGGCTGAGGTAGAGCGTCACCCCGCCCCGCTCGAGCTTCGCGACGCGGGCGCTCCCGGCGCCGTAGAGGAACCGTCCATCGCGCGCCTCGCCCGCGTCGGAGCGCGCGCCGGCCAAGCGCCCGGCGTAGTCCCAGTCGAGGCGGGTCCCGCTCCGCTCCGTGACGTAGCCCGCGGCGTCGTAGTCGTAGGTGCGCTCGCCCGCCGCGAGGAGCTGCTCGGGCCGGTTCGGGTCGTACTCGTAGGTGCCGACGTGCGCGCGGCTGGCCAGGCTCAGGCTCGACTCCCGGCGCAGGATGCGATCGCCGAGGTCGTAGTCCATCGTGAGCGCCTCGGCGGCGTCGCCCTCGCCGTATCGCGCGCCTCGCAACCGGTACCACGCGTCGTACTCGAAGGCGGCCGCGAGGCTCCGCGGCGCGAGCCCCGTACCCGGGTCGGAGGTGTCCTCGATCGCGAGGATGTTGCCGGCCCGATCGCGCTCGTAGAGGCGGCCCTGGAGCACGAGATCCGAGGCGCGGGTCTCGAGCCTCTCGAGGCGTGTCGCGCCGTCGTAGCTGCGCTCGGTGCGCGTCCCGTTGGCATAGAAGACCGACGCGACGCTCCCGCGCTCCTCATACGTGATCGCGTCGGCGACACCGTCGATCGCGATCAGCCGCGACGCGTCGTCGTAGCTGCGCTCGAGCACGATCCCACCCGGCAGACTCGAGCGGAGGAGCCGACCCGCGACGTCGTACTCGTGGCCGAACACGTAGCGGTGGCCCTCGACCGTTCGCGCCTCGAACACCGTGTGCCCGCGCGCGTCGTAGCCGACCTCGTCGCGCCCGGTCCCGAGCTCGCCGAGCGGGTACGTGACCGAGACGAGCTTGCCGGCGCCGTTCTCGCACTCGTCACAGGACTCGTCGAGGTCGTAGGTCAGCGCCGCGCGCGTCCCCGCCTCGTCGGTCGGATCCCATTGCGCGACCACGCGACCGAGGGCGTCGTACTCCGTCGCGACCCGCGCGCCGCGGGCGTCTCGGCGCTCGATCACGTGGCCATCCGCGTCGAACGTGTAGGTCGTGGTGCCCGTGCTCGGATCGCTCGCCGAGATCACGCGCCCGGCGAGGTCGTAAGCCTGCTCGTGCACCTCGCCGAGCGGATCGACCACCGTCACCAGCCGGCCGAGGCCGTCGTAGCGCAGCTCGGTGGTGGCGAGCTCACCTCCGCCGAGGTCGCGACTGATGGAGACGGTGCGGCCGAGGCCGTCGAAGCGGCGCGCCATCGGCGTCATGGCGTGAGCGCTCAGGGCGTCGGTGTCCTCCGCGTCGAAGGTCCGCGCTCCGAGCGGGAGGTACTCGTAGCGGAGGGCCGAGCGGGTGCCATACACCTCTTCGTCGGGCAGGGTCACCGTGGAGGGCCGGCCCTGCGAGTCGTACGTGTACTGCACGTAGCCCGTGGCCGGAGGCGCGGCGTCGCACGCGGCGCTCGGGCTGCGGTACGCCTGGTACTGGCGGATCACGCGCCCGGCGCGGTTGAGCTCGACGTGCTCGGAGACCTGGTAGTCGCCCGCCGCGACGCGGGTCCGCGTCTGCACCTGCCGGCCCATCCCGTCGATGCACCGGATCTCCTCCGTGACGAGGGGGCCGCCCGAGGTCACGCGTCCGCGGACGATCACGCGGCTGACGGGGGAGCCGATCTCGTACGTGTACTCGCTCGAAGGCGCCGCGTCGGCGTCGCCGGGGAGCAGCATGGCGCTAGGGCGCGCGAAGGCGTCGTAGCGCGTGCGCCGTGAGCTCCGCGCGGTGAGCGTGGTGCCGTCCCGGACGAGCATCCACGCCGTCTCCTCGACGGGCTCGCCGAACGCCGGCTCGTACGCGA
>JAEZBP010000826.1 GCA_023427125.1 Pseudomonadota bacterium
ACGCGGGCGCGCTGCTCGCAGTGCTCGATCCTTCGGGCGCGAGCGGCGTGCTCGAGCTCGGCGGCGCCGCCGAGGGGCGGGCGGCGAGCGGCGGGCCGGTGTTCAAGACGCCGCTCGGCGGTCGCTACTACGCGCGGCCCGGCCCGGCGGCCGACGCCTTCGTGAAGGTCGGCGACGAGATCAAGACGGGCACCACGGTGGCGCTGATCGAGGTGATGAAGACCTTCAACCGCGTGAGCTACGCCGGGCCGCCGGCGCGGGCGCGGGTGGCGGCGATCGTGCGCGCCGACGGAGAAGACGTCGAGGCCGGCGACGTGCTGCTCGAGCTCGAGGCCCTCGATTGAGCACGACGCCGAGGCCGAGCCCGCTCCGCGCCTTCCTCGACGTGAGGCGCGGTGAGTGGGGCCTCGCGCTCTCGATGTTCGGCTACTTCTTCCTGGTCATCACGACCTTCTGGATCCTGAAGCCGCTCAAGAAGTCGGTCTTCGTCGCGCACTACGAGGACCGAGGCCTCGATCTCCTCGGCTGGCACCTCGAGGCCGCGCAGGCGGAGCTGATCGCCAAGGTCGCGAACATGCTCGTCGCGGCGGTGGCGGTCGTCGTGTTCACCACGCTCTCGCGCCGCCTCAAGCGCGAGCGGCTCACCCTCGCGTTCCTCGCGTTCTTCGCGCTCACGCTGGCGGGCTACGCGCTCGTCCTGCACTCCGTCGACGATCTCGTCGCGTGGTCGTACTACCTCTACGGCGATCTCTACACGACCTTGATGGTCGCGACGTTCTTCGCCTTCCTGAACGACAGCGTCACCCCGAAGGCCGCCAAGCGCCTCTACGGCGTCATCGTGCTCGGCGGCGTCGCGGGCGGCGCGTTCGGCTCGTCGGTCCTCAAGATCTGGATCGACGACATCGATCGCGGCACGTGGATGTGGATCTGCCTCGGTCTCCAGATCGCGATCGGCCTCGCTGCGATCAACGCCGGCCGGCTCGTCCGGGAGCGCCCTCCCGAGGAGGCGAGCGAGGCGCCTCCGCCCGAGCCGCCGAGCGGGGGCAACCCCGCGCTCGAGGGCGCGCGGCTGGTGTTCCGCTCGCCCTACCTGCTCTCGATCGTCGCGCTCGTGGGGCTCTACGAGATCGTCTCGACGATCCTCGACTTCCAGTTCACCTCGACGATCGTCCACTACCTCGACGGCGACGCGATCGGCGAGCAGTTCGCGACGGTGTACCTCATCACCAACGTCTCTTCGCTGGTCGTGCAGGTCTTCCTCACGACCGCGCTGATGAACCGCTTCCACCTCTCGGTCCCGCTCCTGGTCACCCCGCTCGTGATCGCCGCCGCGTCGGTCGGCTTCGTGTTCGCGCCCATCTTGTGGGTCGGCAGCATGCTGAACACCGCCGACGGCGCGTTCAACTACTCGATCAACCAGTCGGCCCGCGAGGCGCTCTACACGCCGGTCAGCCGCGACGAGAAGTACAAGGCCAAGGCGTTCATCGACATGTTCGTGCAGCGCTTCGCGAAGGCGCTCGCGGTCGGGCTCAGCCTCCTCATCACGACCTCGTTCACGAGCTTCGAGACGGTGCGCTGGCTCTCGCTCGTCGTCCTGGCCGTCGTCGCCATGTGGATCGTCGCCGCGCGCTACGCCGGCAAGCACTTCCGTGAGCTCAGCCACGAGGACGCGCCCGAGCGCGCAACGGCCGAGGAGGCGCGCCGATAAGGAGGGCTCTCTCACAACTCGGCATGCGCTGCGAGGCGCCAACATGTCGGCGCTCGATCCCTGCGAGCTCCCGCGGACCGTGAGCCTCACCGATCCGGCGCGGGTGCGCGAGGAGGTGGAGCGCGCGTACGAGGAGGCGTTCGCCGGCGGAGGTCCGATCGATCACGGCGCGTTCCTGGCCGCGTTCGAGCCCTACGGCTGTCCGGTCAAGGACGAGCGCTGGCTGCGCCGCAGAATCCTCCACCTGGATTGCTGAGCGCCGCTCAATCGAGCAGGTGGACCACGGTGCCGCTCGCGCCGCCGGCCACGCGCACACCCTCGAGGGTGTCCTGCACGCAGCGCTCCTCGGGCGTCTCGTGCAGCGCGCCCTGCAGCGAGACGTCGACGCTTCCGTCAGGCGCGTAGCCGACGCGGACCGCCACGCGATCGCGGCCGACGCACGCGAGCACGTCGTCGCGCCGCGCCTCGAGGCCGGCGCGGATGTGCGCCTCGATCTGTTCGCTCGCGCCGGCCGAGGCCGGCTCTTCTTCTTCGCGGCCCGCGGTCGCCAGCTCGCTCTCGGCCAGGCACTGCGGCTCGAGCGCCGCCGCCGTGCACGCGACCATCACGGTCCGCCCGCACCCCTCGCCGCGATAGCGGTAGTCGCTGAGCGCGGTGATCTCCGTGCTCTCCGCGTCGCACTCGAGGAGCCGCGCGGCGGTGCGGTGCGCGACGCTCCCGGTGTCGATCGACGCACACGAGAGCAGCGCGAGCGCGAGCGACGTGATCCACAGCCGAGGCACGGGCGGAGGATGCGCCGACCCCGAGCGTCGCGCCATTCGATGTGCGCGACGGAGCTCCTCGCACATCACCGAGCTTCGCTCGTGACGTGAACGAAGGTGCCCTCGCGAGGGCGGCTCGACATCCCGTGCCAGCCGGGCGGCAGCGCGGGCTCGCTCCACTGGAAGATCCAGCGCGCGTCGGCCGGCGCGAGGTTCACGCAGCCGTGGCTGCGCCGGTGCCCGAAGCGGTCGTGCCAGAACGCGCCGTGGATCGCGTAGCTGCCCTCGAAGTACATCGTCCAGGGCACGTCCTCGATGGAGTAGGCCTCCGCGCCGGCGTCGGGATCGTCCATCGTCGTCGAGACGTGCTTCGACTGGATGCGGAAGGTCCCGGTCGGCGTGTCGAAGCCCTGGCGGCCGGTGGAAGTCAGCGTCGCAAACACCGGGCGATCGCCCTCGTAGGCGACGACGATCTGCTGCGCCACGTCGACGTGGATCCAGCGCGCTCCCTCCGGGATGCCGGCCGGGCGCGCGATCGGGGTCGCGATGCGGAGCGCGTCCTCGCGCACGATCACGCCGCGATCGGAGACGCGGTAGCGCCGGCCGCTGCGCTCGATGGTCTCGCTCGAGAGCGGGAGCGGCGTGGTCCGCTCGACGGGGTCGCCGAGCTCGAGGACGCCGCGGGCCGAGTCGCGGACGAGCGTGCGCACGCCGCCGCGGAACACGAAGCCGAGCGGCAAGGTCCAGCGGCCGCCGAGGACCACGCCACGGAATGCCGGCGGTGAGGCCTCGATCAGCGTGTCGGCGGGGACGTAGCCGCCGCGGATGGTGCGATAGAAGCGGCGGTCGTCGGCGGTGACGAGTCCGTCGAGGCTCACGTAGAAGCCTCGCTTCATGCGCATGCGCA
>JAEZBP010000787.1 GCA_023427125.1 Pseudomonadota bacterium
AAGCGCAAGAGCGAGTCGCGCGCGACGCTGCGCACGCGGCGGCAGCCGTCGGGGGAGGTCCAGGTGCTCGGGCCGAGCGCGACCTCCGCGCTCCCGAGGAACGACGCCAGCGCCTCTCTGCGCCGCCGCTCGCGCTTCTCGCGCCACGCGTGCGTCGCCGTGGCCAGCGCCCCCGCGCCGAGGATCGCCATGAGCTCGAGCTGCGTCGCCGCGAGCGCCCCCGCGCCGGCGAGCGCGGCGAGCGATCCGACGAGCGAGGCGTGGCGATGCGGATCGATCCGCTCGAGCGCGGATCGGAGGAGCGGGGAGGGGCGAGCGGGCTCGCGATACGGCGAATGCTCGGGCACGCACCTCGAGGATACCGCCGCTGGCGCGCCCCGTCCGCCCGCCTCATGATCGTGCCCTCGATGAGCTGAAGGGAGCGAGGGGATGGACGCCACACACGAGACGAGCGCGGGCAACGGCCAGGGCCGCGATCGCGTGATCGAGAAGACGAGCCCGGTCACCGGGGAGCTGCTCGGCACCTTCCGCATCTCCACGAGAGAAGACGTGGAGGCCGCGGTGGCCCGCGCGCGCGGCGCGTTCCCGGCCTGGCGCGACACCTCGGTGCGCGATCGCCTCCGCATGCTGTCGCGGATCAAGGACGTCGTGCGCACCCACGGCGAGGAGTACGCGCGCCGCATCAGCGAGGACACGGGCAAGCCGCTCGTCGACTCGCTGCTGACCGAGCTGATGAGCATCCCGCTCTTCCTCGATCACTACCGGCGCACGGCCCCCAAGGCGCTGGCGCGCAAGAAGGTCGGCACGCCGATCCTCTTCCCGGGAAAGAAGAGCTACCTCGAGCACTTCCCGATGGGCGTCATCGGCATCATCTCGCCCTGGAACTTCCCGTTCCAGCTCGCGATGGTGCCCACCGTCTCGGCGCTCATCGCGGGCAACACCGTCGTGCTCAAGCCCTCCGAGGTCACGCCGATCACGGGCGAGATCATCGACGAGATCTTCCGGCGCATCGGCCTGCCCCGCGGGGTCGTGGAGGTGGTGCAGGGCGACGGCACGACCGGCGCGGCGCTCAGCGAGGCCGAGGTCGACAAGATCTTCTTCACCGGCTCGGTCGCGACCGGCCGCCGGGTCATGGCGGCGGCGGCCAAGCGGCCGATCCCGGTCGAGCTCGAGCTCGGCGGCAAGGACGCGATGATCGTCTGCGCCGACGCCAACCTCGAGCGCGCCGCGCGCGCCGCGATCTGGGGCGGCCTCGTGAACTGCGGGCAGATGTGCACCTCGGTCGAGCGCATCCTCGTCGAGGAGCCGGTCTACGATCGCTTCGTCGCGCTGCTCGCCGAGAAGGTCGACAAGGTGCGGGTCGGCGGCCCCGAGGAGCACGCCGACATGGGCCCGCTGACGTTCGGCAAGCAGCTCCACACGATCGAGCGGCACGTGGCGAGCGCGATCGCGGCCGGCGCGCGGGTGGTGCGCGGAGGCCAGCGGATCGATCGCCCCGGCCAGTTCTACGCGCCCACGCTGATCGCGGACGTGTTGCCCGACATGGAGCTCTACAGCGAGGAGACCTTCGGCCCGGTCCTCCCGGTCACGCGGGTGCGCGACGCGGAGGAGGCCATCCGCCTGGCCAACGAGCATCAGTACGGCCTGACCGGGAGCGTGTGGACCGCCGACGTCGATCGGGGCCTCGAGCTCGCGTCGCGGATGGAGTGCGGTCAGGTCATGGTCAATGATCTGGTCGCGATCGTCGGCAATCCGGCGCTCCCCTTCGGCGGCGTGAAGAACAGCGGGTTCGGTCGCTATCACGGCGTCGAGGGCATCCTGAGCTTCACGCACCAGAAGGCGATCATGGTCGACAAGGGCAAGCTCGACTTCGAGCCCATCTGGTTCCCCTACCGCGACAAGTACGGCGCGATGGCCGACGTCTTCGACGGCCTGCTCGGGGGCAACCTCCCGAAGGCGCTGCTCGCGCTGACCAAGCTCCGCAAGCTCACCCACAAGAGCTGAGCGGCGTCATGCCCGAGCTCCCCGACGTCACCGTCTACGTGGAGGCGCTCGAGTCGCGGGTGCTCGGGCGCGAGCTCCGCGCGATCCGGCTCGCGAGCCCCTTCGTGCTCCGCTCGGTCGATCCGAAGATCGCCGACGTGGTGGGGCGCGAGGTCGTCGGGATGCGGCGGCTCGCCAAGCGCATCGTCTTCGAGCTCGAGGGCGAGCTCTTCCTCGTCGTCCACCTGATGGTGGCGGGACGCTTCAAGTGGGAGCCCAAGCCGGGGGCCAAGGTGCCGGGGAGGGTGGGGCTCGCGGCCTTCGACTTCAGCGGTGTCGACGGGGGCGGCACCCTGATCCTGACCGAGGCCAGCAAGAAGAAGCGCGCGTCGATCCACCTCGTGCGCGGCGAGGAGGGCTTGAAGGCGTTCTCGCGCGGCGGCATCGAGCCGCTCGGCGCCGATCTCGAGACCTTCAGCGAGGCCGTGACGCGCGAGCGCCACACCATCAAGCGCGCGCTGACCGACCAGCGCCTCGTCAGCGGCATCGGGAACGCCTACAGCGACGAGATCCTCCACCGCGCCAAGCTCTCGCCGATGAAGCGCAGCGATCAGCTCAGCGAGGAGGAGATGCAGGCGCTCCACCGTTCGACGCAGGAAGTGTTGACGGAGTGGGTCGCGCGCCTGCGCGACGAGGCCGGCGAGGGCTTTCCCGAGAAGGTCACCGCGTTCCGCCCGGAGATGGCCGTGCACGGCAAGTACAAGGAGCCCTGCCCGGTCTGCGGCGCGCCCGTGCAGCGCATCGTCTACGCGGAGAACGAGGCCAACTACTGCGCGCGCTGCCAGACCGGCGGCAAGCTCCTCGCCGACCGCTCGCTCTCCCGTCTCCTGAAGAAGAGCTGGCCCAAGACCCTCGACGAGCTCGAGGGCGATCGCTGAGGTGTTCGTGGCGCTCGCGATCGAGACCGGCCGCCGCAGAGACACCGAGGAGCAGCTGCGCGCGATGGTCGAGGCGCTCGAGTCCGAGCGGTAGCGGCTTGCCTGCGCGGGCGAGGGCCTACCCTCCCTCGCATGGGAACGGTGAGCCAGAAGACGCGCGAAGATCTCGATCGCTTGTTCGACGATCTCACCGCGATGCGCGACGAGCTCCGCGTGCGCCTCCACCTGGCCGGCATGGAGGCCAAGGAGACGTACGGGAAGCTCGACGAGGAGATCTTCGAGCTCTCGCAGCGCGCCAAGCGCATCGGCGAAGAGGGCGCGCACGAGGTCAAGGAGCTGCTCCAGGACGCGAAGAAGCGCCTCACGAGCTTGCGCGACCGCGTGCTGAGCGCGTGAGCGCGCAGGCGGAGGCGCGTGGTAGGCTGCGCCCCGCATGCCGAGCACGCCCCATCGATTGTTTGCATCCATCGTGGTCGCCGGGATGTCGATCGCGGGCTGCGGCTCCGCGCACGAGCCGGACGCGGGGCGGCGCGTCGATGCCGGGCGGGACGCTGGAGGCGCCACCGACGCGGGC
>JAEZBP010000897.1 GCA_023427125.1 Pseudomonadota bacterium
GCCTCGGCGGCGGCAGCGGGATCCGCCATGCCGGGCATGAGCTCCTGGCCATGGATCGGCGCCGGGATGCCTCCGGGCGCGCGCACGCCGCGGTCGGGATCCACGTGCACGCCGTTGTAGCGATCCATCGTCCCGCGGACCGCCGTGTCGTTCATCGTGTAGGCGAAGAACACCCCCACGAAGAGCACCGAGCCGAGGAAGACGAGCGCGTTGAAGCGCGAGTCGTCCTTCAGGTGCATGAAGTAGAGCACGACGAAGCCCGCCTTCGTGGTCGCAATGAGGACGGCGAGCGTGAGGTTCCACGCGCCGACGCCCTGCACCTCCCCGCCGAGCGCCAGGAGCCCGTCGATGTCGAGGTAGGACGCCGCTACCGTGATGATCGTCAGGAAGAGCAGCGCGCCGAGGATCCCGGCGTAGAGCTTCCACGAGTGAACGTGGACGTGGACCGCGCCGTCGTCGTGGTGTCCGTGATGTCCGTGGTCGGCCATGTTGCGCTCGCGATGAGGTGTTCTCGAAAAGGTATCGGAGAGGGCGTGCTCAGATGAGGTAGAGCAGCGGGAACACGTAGATCCAGATGAGATCGACGAGGTGCCAGTAGAGCACCGAGATGTCGACCGGCGTCCAGAACGCCTTCGAGAACTCTCCGCGCTGGTTGCGCAGCCAGATCCAGAAGAGGATGCCGATCCCGATCGCCACGTGGATGCCGTGGAGGCCGGTCAGGACGAAGTAGATGCCGAAGAAGACGTGCGTGTTCGCGGGCAGCGCGGACACCACCGTCTGGCCTTCTGCCCACGTGTGCAGCTCGTCGAGGTGCGGGTGCCAGTGGTACCCGGGGAGCAGCCCGTGATCGAACTTCGCCTTGTACTCGAAGTACTTGATGATCAAGAACGCGAACGCGCACGCGATCGTGATCAGCAGGTTGTACGAGGTCCACTTCCTGTCGCCGAGCTGCGCGGAGCGGACCGCCATCGCGGCGGTGAAGCTCGAGATGAGCAGCACGCAGGTGTTGAACCCGCCGATCACCCGGTCGAGCTGCGCCGAGCCGGCGACGAAGGCCTCCGGGTAGTTCACCCGCGCCACCCCGTACCAGACGAAGAGGCCCGAGAAGAACAGCACCTCCTGCGCGAGGAAGAGCCACATCCCGAGCTTCGCCGTGTCGAACTGCTGGATCGGGGTGTCGAAGTGGTGCTGGAGCCAAGACCCGTGGGTGTGGCCGTCCGCGCCGTGCTCTTCGTCGGTCTTGGTTGCGCCTGATGCCATGTCGCTCACTCCTCCTCGTCGGAGGCCTTGTTGTCTTCGTCCTCGGCGTCTTCGCCGGCATCGCCGTAGCGCTCGGCGCTCGAGGCCTCGGAGACGTCCTCGTCTCCATCCGACGCGGACGGGGGCGCACCCTCGACCACCGCGCGCTTCGTGGACACCTCGTCGGACACGTCGGAGCCGAGCTTCGACACGCTGGCGGTCGCCCCGCGCTCGGCCTTGGGCAGGTCCTCGGGGAAGCCGTCGAAGAGCTCCTCCTCCGTCGCGAGGTGATAGTCGTAGGGGCCGCGGTCGATAATCGGGGTGTGGTGGAAGTTGTGCATGATCGGCGGCGACGCCGTCTGCCACTCGAACGCCGCGCTGGCCCACGGGTTCGGCGGCGCCTTCGCCCCGCTGACGAGCGACTTGATGAACATCACGAGCATGATCACGAAGCCGACCCCGAGGATGTACGAGCCGATCGACGAGAAGCCGTGCAGCGGCTGGAAGTGGTCGAGGTAGTCGTAGTAGCGCCGCGGCATGCCCTGCGAGCCCAGCACGAACTGGGTCAGGAAGGTCATGTTGAAGCCGAGGAAGACGAAGACGAACGCGACCTTCGCGAGGCGCTCGTCATAGAGCTTCCCGAACATCTTCGGCCACCAGTAGTGGAGCCCGCCGACGAAGGCGATCACCGTCCCGCCGACCATCACGTAGTGGAAGTGGGCCACGACGAAGTACGTGTCGTGGAGGTGGACGTCGATCGAGAGGATCCCGAGGATGACCCCGGTCAGCCCGCCGATCGTGAACAGCACGATGAACGCCAGCGCGTAGAGCATCGGCGACTGGAACGAGATCGACCCGTTGTAGAGCGTCGCGACCCAGTTGAACACCTTGACGCCCGAGGGGATGGCGACGAGGAAGGTCAGCGCGCTGAAGACCATCGTCGCGTACTCGCTCATGCCGGCCACGAACATGTGGTGGCCCCACACGAGGAAGCCGAGCAGCGCGAGCGCCACCGAGCTCATCGCGACGAACATGTATCCGAAGATCTTACGGCGAGCGAACGTGCCGATCAGCTCGTTCACGATCGCCATCCCCGGCAGGATCATGATGTACACGGCCGGGTGCGAGTAGAACCAGAAGAAGTGCTGGAAGAGGACCGGGTCGCCGCCGAGGCGGGGATCGAAGATGCCGACCGTGAGCACCTTCTCCATCAGGAGGAGGAGGAGGGTGATCGCGAGCACCGGCGTGGCGAGGACCTGGATCACGCTGGTCGCGTAGATGGACCAGATGAAGAGCGGGAGGCGCTTCCAGTGCAGACCCGGCGCCCGGAGCTTGTGCACGGTGGCGATGAAGTTGACGCCGGTCAGGATCGAGCTGAAGCCGAGGATGAACACCGCCAGTGTCATCGAGACGACCGAGGCGTTCGTGTGGGTGCTGTACGGCGTGTAGAAGGTCCAGCCCGTGTCGATGGCGTTCGTCACGATGCTGAAGATCGCGAACACCGCGCCGATCACGTAGATGTAGAAGCTCATCAGGTTGAGGCGCGGGAACGCCACATCCTTCGCGCCGAGCATCAGCGGGATGAAGAAGTTCCCGAGCGCCGCCGGCACCGATGGGATGATGAACAGGAACACCATGATGGCGCCGTGCAGCGTGAACCACTGGTTGTACGCCGCCGCGTCCATGATGGTGCGGCCGGGCGTCAGCAGCTCGGTGCGGACGACCAGCGCGCAGATCCCGCCGAACAGGAACATCGTCAGGACCGAGATCAAATACATGATCCCGATGCGCTTGTGATCGAGCGTGATGATCCACGACATGATGCCGCGCGACTCGTGGATGTAGTCGACGTCGTCCCCGTGCGCGTCGTGCGCCTTCGGGTGGGTGGTGCCTGCTTCGACCGTCATGTTCTTGCTCGCTGGGAGGACTCGTTGGGGCCGGATTCTATCGCTCGGAGGGGCTCAGGGGCAGGGCTCGAGCGCTTCGCCGCCGTCCGCCTCGGCGCCCTCGATCTGCACGGTGTCGCCGCGGTCGCTGAGCGAAACGACGTAGGCCAGGAGCGCGTTGGTCTGGCTCTGCGGGAGGCCCGCGAAGGAGGGCATCGCGGCGGCGGTGTAGCCGCGGACGATCTGCGCCTGCGGCTCGCGGAGCGAGGCGAGCAGGTACTCGGCGTCGGCGACCGGCGAGCCGCCCTCCTCGAGCGGCTGCGGATAGCCGGCGACGTTCGCGAGGTTGGGGCCGACGCCCGAGCCCTGGGCGGCGTCGATGTTGTGGCAGGCGGGGCAGCCGTTGTTGGTGAAGAGCGACCGGCCCCAATCCACGTCGGTCGCGAACTCGGCCGGGCGCTGAGGACCGCCGGCGAGGTAGCGATCGTACTCGCACTCCGAGAGGACGTGCACCTTGCTCAGCATGGCGGAGTGGCCGGTCCCGCAGTACTCGGTGCAGTAGATCTGGAAGTCGCCCTCGCGGGTCGCCTCGAACCAGAGCGAGGTGAACATCCCCGGGACCACGTCCCGCTTCACGCGGAAGGCGGGCACGAAGAAGCTGTGCAGCACGGCCGCGTCCTGGCAGATGCCCGCCTCACAGAGGCCGCCCTCGCACTGGTCGTGGGAGTTGCACCGGCCGCCCGGCGGGTTGGACGCCGAGCCCATGATGAGCCGCACCGGGCGGTTCGCCGGCACGGTCAGCTCACCCTCCTGCATGCCGTTGGGCTGCTCGAACACCCAGCGCCACTTGTACGCCGTGACCCGGATGTTGACCGAGTTGGGCGGGGGCACCGACATGTACATGTAGCCCTCGAAGCCCTGGTGGAAGAAGTACGCCAGCACGATCAGCGGCGAGAACGTCCAGAAGAGCTCGAGCGCGTTGTGGTGTCCCGGCGGCTTGCTCGCCACGCCCTTGCGCCGGCGGTAGCGCCACGCGAAGAGGCACATGAACCCGACGATCAAGACGAACGCGACGACGCTGATCCAATAGAACTCGTAGTAGAGTTTATCGACCATCGGCGCGAGGGTCGAGGCCTGCTCCGGCAACTGAACGGTGGCTTCATCGTACATATTAGCTCCGAACCTCGACGCTCGAACGATAGGCTGAGTTGGTGCGCTTCTTCTTCAGCTCGCGCCGCCAGAAGAACGTCAAAAAACCGCCGAGCAGCAGCACCGTGAGGCCGCCGCCGATCTGCATCACCCGCCAAGCGATGACCACGTACTCCTGCTCTGCGGCGTCGTAGCGATAGCAGTAGAGCATCACCCGCTCGACGGTGGAGATGCTGCGCCCCTCCGAGGCCTCGAGGAGGCCGAGCCTCACGTCCCCCACGGGGTACTCGAGCCCGTAGAGGTAGCGCGCGACCCGGCCGTCCGGGGTGAGCAGCATGATCACGCCCGGGTGAGCGTACTGCCGCTGCGCGGGCATCCACTGGTACCGAAAGCCCACCGCCTCCGCGAGCCGCTCGATCTCGGGGTAGAGACCGTACGCGCCGGTGAGCTCACGCTCGCTGAGCGTCTCGTCGGCGACGAGGAAGTGCCACCCGTTCTCCGCCGCGGCGCGGCCGTAGCGGTACAGCGTCCGGCGGCGCCGGTCCGCGGCCACCTCCGGCGTGTCGCGCGGGTCGATGCTGACGGTGATCACGTCGAAATTCTCGCCGACGGTCCAGGGCTGCTGCGCGAGCACCGCCTCCGTTCCGTCGAGCACCAGGCTGCAGAACGAGGGGCACGAGTGATAGACGAGGTTCAAGAGGACCGGCCGCTCGCCGCGGACGAGCTGACCGAGGGTCACCCTGCTCCCGGTGTGATCCCGGAAGGGGAGATCGAGAGGGATGCGCTGCTCGAGGTGCTCGTCGACGCCGACGTTCTCGAGACCCGGAGGCGCGCCGTGCTCCTGCGCCGCCGCCGGACGCACCGCGAGCAGCACCATCGTGACGATGGCGGCGGCCGCGAGAACGACACTGGAGCGAGGGCGCAGCATCGACTATTCCGCGGCTTCGGGCTCCGGGGCGGGGGCGGGGCGCGGGCGAGGAGCGGGACGCGGTCGCGCCGGCGCGGCG
>JAEZBP010000920.1 GCA_023427125.1 Pseudomonadota bacterium
GCGCACGGTGTCGCGCAGCAGCTCGTCCAGATCGAAGCGCTCGGGGTGCAGCGCGCGCCGCGGAGGAGGAGGGGGGATCGCCGCCGCGCGCCCGCGCGGCGCGACGCCGACCTCCACCAGCTCGAGCTCCTCCTCGTCGTCCTCCTCGATGGGGACCGCGGCGTGCGTGCGCAGTCGCGCGCCGCTCTCGTCGGGCCTCACCCCGGTCGTCTCCACCGCCTGCTCTCGCTCGTCGTCCGCTCGCTCCGGTGCCGCCATCGTCGTCTGTTCCCCCCGCAGGCGTGGCGAGCACCGCACGTGCCAGCGGTGCACGCGTGGCGTGCACGCATGAGGTCGCATGGCCGTGGCGCGCGCGTCTGCACAGGCGTGGCGGCTCGTCCCCCGCTCTCCACTCGTGGAGCCGCTCGTCAGCCGAACAAACGCCGAACCTCAGCGGCGGTGACGCCCTCGATCTGAACGCGCTTCTGTCGGCTCGCCTCGCCTGACGCGATGGTGACCGCGCGCTTGGCGACCCCGAGCGCCTTGGCGAGCAGCGCGACCAGCGCCGCGTTGGCGGCGCCCTCGACCGGCGGCGCGGTGAGCGCGACCTTCAGCGCGCCGTCGTGCACCCCGAGGATCGCGTCGCGGCTCGCGCGCGGGCTCACCCGCACGCCGAAGCGCACCCGCCCTCCCGCCTCGTCAATCACGAGCTCGCTCATCGCTCGACGCCTCCTCGGCGAAAGTCCATGCTCCGGTCGTGGCCGATAGAAGCCTACTGCTGCGCAAGGCGCCGACGCGAGAGAAGCTCGGCCTCACGACCATCATGGATCGCGCGCTCGCCGCGCGTCACGGCGTGCCCTACGTGCACCTCGCGGCGTTCGCGATCGACGTCGATCGGGTGCGCGAGCACGTGGAGGGCTACGACGATCCGCGGCCCTTCGGCTGGGAGGTGCTGCTCACCGAGCACTACCTGCTCGAGCGGCTCGGGGCGGAGGATCGCGTGCTGCTCGAGGACACCGTGCTCGGGATCCTCGAGGGTGAGCCGGACGCGCTCGGCGGCCAGCTCGCGTTCGCGGTGTGGGACGCGGTGGTGCGGGGCGAGCTGCCCGACGAGCTGCGCTCGGCCTTCAAGAGCTGGCGCGAGCGGCCCGACGAGCTGGTGAAGGATCTGACGCCGCTCTGGGCGGACGCGCCTCGCCTGATCCGAGAGCTCGCCGAGGGCTGCCTCGCCGTCGAGCTCGACCCGCCGCTCGCGCCGCCGACCAAGCTCGCCCTCGAGGCGATCTCGACCCGCGCTTGACCGCGCCTCGGCCGGCGACAAGAGTCCGCGCCGATGCATCCGGTGCTCTTCGAGGTCCCGTCGCCGTGGGGGCCGCTCCCCATCTTCTCGTACGGGGTGATGCTCGGCTTCTCGCTGGTCATCGCCTGGTACCTCGTGATGTACCTCGGCACGCGCAAGGAGGGCATCCCGCGCGAGCAGATGGCCAACGCGTTCATCGTGACGGCCATCGTGGCGATCGTCGGCGCGCGCCTCCTCTACGTGATCACGAACCCGCACGAGTTCACGGACGACCCGCTGCGCTTCTTCGCGCTGCGTGAGGGCGGCCTCGTCGCCTACGGCGGCTTCTTGGGTGGGCTCCTCGGCTCGTTCTGGTACTGGCGTTCCAAGGAGGTGAGCCTCCTCGCGTGGGCCGACGTCGTCGCGCCGACCCTCGGGACGGGGCTCCTCTTCACGCGCATCGGCTGTTACCTCTACGGCTGCGACTTCGGCGCCCCGCTCGAGGAGGGCGCCTCCGGGTGGCTGTCGGACCTCGGCACCTTCCCCGGCCCCGGCGGCGTGGGGCACGAGCACGGCTCGCCCGCGTTCGTGCACCACGTGCAGACCTACGACCTCGCGCCGACCGCGAGCGCGTCGCTGCCGGTCCACCCCACGCAGCTCTACGAGAGCCTGGCGGGCCTCGCGCTCTTCGGCGTCACGATGCTCGTCTGGCGCTACCGCACCTTCCGCGGGCAGGTCGTGCTCGTGCTGACCGCCCTCTACGGGCTCTGGCGCTTCTTCATCGAGTACGTGCGCGATGATCCCGAGCGCGGCTTCTACTTCGGCTTCTCGACCTCGCAGCTCATCTCGCTCGCGCTCGTCCCGGTCGCGCTGCTCGCGTACATGATGCTCCGGAAGAAGCAGGCCGGCGCGGCCCTCGTGCCCTACGGCGCGCCTTCGCAGGACCCCGGTCCGAGCAAGCCCGCGTCTCTCGAGGCCGCCGAGGCCAAGAAGCCGAAGACCAAGAAGCGCAAGAAGAAGGCCTGATTCGACCAGGACTGTCAGTGTGTCCGCGGGCCCGCGGAGCGGCTGACACAATGTCAGGCTCCGAGGCCCTATGGACCGGGTTTCCCCCGCGATCATGGGCTCTCCCGCGCGGCACACCGGCTGCACGAGGCCGAGGCATGCGCCCTCGATTCCTCGTGCATGCTGTCGTCGCCACCTTCCTCATCGGCGGGATCGCCCTCGCCGCGGACGCGCTCGTCGAGACCGATGAGGAGCAGCTCGCCGAGCTCGCCTCCGACCTGACCGAGGGCCGCGCCCACGCCCGGCCCGACGCGGTCCTGAGGTGGACCGATCTCTCCCGGGAGGAGGTCGAGCTCGTCCGCGGCGGGCAGGTCTCCCGCTTCGTCGAGCACGAAGACCACCGCCTCGCCCAGAGCATCGGGCGCGCCCTCGCGCCCTTCACGGCCGAGCGGGTCGAGGTGGTCCAGCGCAGCGTCTCGGTCAACGGCGATCGAGCCACGGTCGCGGTGCGAGCCCGCGCGGACGGATCCATCCGGAACGTCACGTTCAGGCTCGCCCGCAGCGGCCAGGGCTGGCTGGTCACCCACGTCCGCGCCAGCTAACCCGGCTTGCGCGAGGGACACGGATCCTATCTGCTGCTCGCATGCAGGGGATCGATCCGACGACGGGAGAGGCCGGGCCGCGCTACGAGCGCCACGACGAGCGCGCGATCGACGCGCGGCTCGAGAAGGCGGAGCGGGGCTTCGAGGCGTGGCGCCGCTCGCCGATGGACGATCGCGTCGCGGTGCTGCGCGCCGCGGCGCGGCTGCTGCGCGAGCGGGCGGGCGAGCTCGCCGAGCTCATGGCGCGCGAGATGGGCAAGCCGGTCGTGCAGGGGCGCGGCGAGGCCGACAAGTGCGCGCTCGCGTGCGAGCACTACGCCGATCACGGCCCCGCCTACCTCGCGCCCGAGCCGGCGAAGACCGAGGCGCGCGAGAGCTTCGTGAGCCACCAGCCGCTCGGGACGATCTTCGCGATCATGCCGTGGAACTTCCCGCTCTGGCAGGTCCTCCGGCACGCGGCGCCCTCGCTCGTCGCGGGCAACACGATCGTGCTCAAGCACGCGGAGAACGTGCCGGGCTGCGCGCTCGCGATCGAGTCGCTCCTGCGCGACGCGGGCCTGCCCGAGGGCGTGTTCACGGCGCTCCTGATCGATCGGGAGCACGCCGCCGGCGTGATCCGCGACCGGCGCATCGCCGCGGTGACGCTCACGGGGAGCACCCGCGCCGGCCGCTCGGTGGCGAAGACGGCGGGCGAGGTGCTGAAGAAGACGGTGCTCGAGCTCGGCGGGAGCGACGCGTACGTCGTCCTCGCCGACGCCGACGTCGAGCAGGCCGCCGAGACCTGCGCGCAGAGCCGCTTGATCAACAGCGGCCAGAGCTGCATCGCGGCCAAGCGCTTCATCGTCGTCGATGCCGTGCGCGAGGCGTTCGAGGCCCGCTTCGTCGAGGCGATGAGGCGCGCGCGCATGGGTGATCCTCGTCGCGAGGAGACGACCGTCGGCCCGCAAGCGCGGCGCGACCTGCGCGACGAGGTGCACCGGCAGGCGAGGGCGAGCATCGACCAAGGGGCGCGCGTGCTGCTCGGGTGCGAGCTGCCGGAGGGCCCGGGCTTCTTCTACCCGCCGAGCGTGCTGACCGACGTGCGGCCCGGCATGCCGGCGTTCGACGAGGAGGTCTTCGGCCCGGTCGCGGCGATCGTGGCGGCAAAGGACGAGGAGGACGCGATCGCGCTGGCCAACCGTTCGGTCTACGGCCTCGGCGCGGCGGTGTTCACGCGCGCCCTCGCGCGAGGCCGCGAGATCGCCGAGCGCCGCCTGCACGCGGGCGCCTGCTTCGTGAACGCGCACGTGCGCAGCGATCCGCGCCTCCCCTTCGGCGGCATCGGCGAGAGCGGCTACGGCCGCGAGCACGCGCGCAACGGCGTGCTCGAGTTCGTGAACGTGTAGACCGTCTGGGTCGCCTGACTGTGTTGGCGGGCGCGGCTGGACCAGCCCCATCCCCGTTGCGGCAAAGCGCGCAACTGGGGGCCCTGTCTCCGGTCACCGAGAGACCGCCGAGCACGCAACATGCCTACCACGACACGTCAACCGAGCTCGGGGCGGTAGCGGGCGCGGGGGCGCAGGAGCTGGCCGGTCGCTCGCTGCTCGCGCACGTGGGCGATCCAGCCGGCCGTGCGGCCGATCGCGAAGAGGGCGGCGGCGCTGCCCGGCGGGAGCGATGCCGCGGCGGCGATCGCCACGAGGC
>JAEZBP010001083.1 GCA_023427125.1 Pseudomonadota bacterium
CCGCGGTTGGGGGGTGGGGCGGCGTGGCGCAGCGCCCCCACCAAACGCTCAGGTCGCGCGGCGGCGGCGCCACACCAGCGCGAGCAGCGCGAGCGCGAGCGGCCCCCCGAGGCCGAGGCCGCTCGCCCCACCGACACGGCAGCCGCAGCCGCCGCGCGTCGTCGGCCGCGAGCCCGGCACCGCGCGGCACACCTCGGTGTCCCCCGCCGTGGCGCACTCGTAGCCGCTCGGGCACATGCCATCGACGCAGAGCTCGGTGCAGTACATCTCGCCGCCGTGCATGGCGCAGAGCCGCGAGGCGCAGTCCTCGTTGCCATCGCAGTCCTGCCCGAGGTCGCGCTCGGTGCGCACGCACACCGCCTCGTCGGTCTCCGTCGCCGTGCACTCGAAGCCGGCCGGGCACTCGCCGCACGCTCGCGTGCAGTAGCTCCCCCCGTGCTCGGTCGTGCAGATGCCGGAGAGGCAGTCGGCGTCGCCGGTGCACGCGTCGTCGAGGCCGCCCTCGTCGGGCACGCAGACCGACTGATCGCCGGCCGCGAGGCAGCTGAAGCCATCGGGGCAGGTGGTCGTGTCGTTGCACGGCTGGGTGCAGAACGAGTCGCTCCCGCGCATCGCGCACGCGAGGGACGCGCAGTCGGGGTTGATCTCGCACGAGTCACCGAGCTCGCGGCCCCTCCGACACGCACCGCGGCAGGTCAGGGATCCGACCTGGCAGGTGTAGCCGTCCGAGCAGCCGACGGTGCCGCCCGGCACGCACGGGGTGGTGCAGGTCCCGCCGTCGCAGAAGAGCGAGGCGCACTCGGTGTCGCCGCTGCACGAGGCGCCGAGCGCGCCCGCTCCCGCCGTGCCTCGGATGCAGTAGCCGGTCGAGCAGCTCGTGGAGCTGTCGGCGTCGCAGTAGAAGCCGGAGGGGCAGGAGGTCGTGTTGAGCCAGTCGCAGCTCTGGCTGCAGATCCCGCCGAGGCAGAGCCCCGACATGCAGCCGTCGTCGCCGGTGCAGGCCTCGCCGAGCGGGCTGCCGGTCGTCGGGCGCGGAACGCACTCGCCGCCGCTGCAGATCTCGCTCGCCCCGCACTGACTGTCGTTGGTGCAGCCGCTCGGCGCGACCGTGCAGGTCGGGGTGCTGCCGCTGAAGCGGATGCACAGCGGGCCGTAGCTGGTGTTGACGCAGTCGTCACCCCCGCAGTCCGCTCCGGAGCGGCAGGGGATCGTGCAGTACCCGCCGCCGTCGGGGTAGCCGATGCAGTAGGCGTTCGACGCGCAGTCGCTGTGGCGCTGGCATGGCGAGCAGATCGACCCGTCGCCCATGACCGGCTGGCACACGCCGCTCACGCACTCCTCGCCGGCCGGGCAGCCGGTGGTCGTGCAGTCGCTCGAGCCGGTGCCGGGATAGAGCGCGCAGATCCCCGCCCGATCGTCGGCGCCGAGCCCCACGATGCCGCCGCCGTAGCTCGGCCACATGCTCGAGTCGCGCACGTCGCTGTGGCCGAGGCCGTAGTAGTGGCCGCCCTCGTGGAGGACGATCGAGTAGGTGTTGACGCTGCTGAAGCTGCCGGAGCCGGTCGTCCACGTGAAGTTGACGCCGTTCATCTCCATGTCGGCCTCGATGATGTTGCTGCCCCACCGCGGGCCGGTCACGCCGATGGCGGAGCTGCCGTGCCGCCACCCCGACTCGATCCACCCGATGACCGAGACACCCTCGTAGCTGCCGGGCACGGACGAGGTCATGCCGCGGTAGCTGGTGGTGAGGCTGGTGCAGGACACCGCCGCCCAGTCGTCCATGCCGCGGCGCACCTCCGGCTCGGTTCCCGCGAACCCTCCGATGTCGGGAGAGCCGGCGCGATGGAGCGAGTACGGCACCGGGGGCCGCCATACCGGGCGGGTCGGATAGATCGGCTCCCACGCCGACGCGGGGACCGCGACGATCAGCGGGAGGACCAAGGCGGCGAGCGTGAGGCGCGTGTTCACTGGCCGGCCTCCGCGTCGCGGCGCACGCGGCGCACGAAGTCGAGGAAGGTCTCGAGCTCCATCGCCGGGTCGTCGCCCGGCTCGCTCACCGTCTGCTGACCGTCGGCCCACCGCGCGAACGCGATCCCCGAGAGGTCGCGCCGCACGCAGGAGGGGACGCCCGGGACGCCGTGCCGGACCTCGAACTTGCCCTGCACCATCGCCAGCGTGCGCAGATCGCGCGGCTCCTCGGGCCTGCGCTCGAGGAAGACCACGACCTCCTCGCCGGCGTGGTACTCGGGGGTTCCGTCGAAGCGCACGCCCCCGCCCTGCCAGACGCCGCCGAGCTCGCGCAGCTCGACCTCCTCGCCGCCTCCGCCCGCGATCCACTCGCGGACGCGGATGGTGGTGATCGTCTGGGGCTCGAGCGCGCCCTCGCGCATCTCGAGGCGCACCGCCGTCCGGACGACGGTGCCGTGCACGATGGCGTCGGCCTGCTGAACGAGATCCTCGAGCGGAACCTCGACCATCACGGTGGCCGAAGCGGTCGGGGCGATCGCGAGCGTCAGCGCTGCGATGAGCGTGCGGCAGAGAGTCCGCGGCATGAGGGCACCTCCAGGGACGGACGAGCGGCGCCGGCAATGTGCCGCACCTCGGCCCGCGTGAAAAGGGTGAACCCGTGAGCGAACGGAGGGGCGCAGGATCGCGCGGTCCCGGAGGGCGCTGTGGCTCGCCCGCGCTCAATGACGCGAGATCGTCAGGCTCGAGCGCGGCTTGGCGAGGCCCCGCTCGATCTCGCCCCAGCGCTTGTGGTGCTTGCCCGCCTGCGCGGTCTCGCCGAGCGCCTCGTAGAGCGCGGGGATCGCGAGCAGCACGCCGGAGTGCGCGCGCCGCGCCTGCTCCAGCGTGCGCGCGAACGCCGCGAGATCGGCGTCGCCGGGGACGACGATCTTTCCGAACACGACCCGGTGCTCCTCGGCCGGCAGGTGCTCGTGCTTCTTCATGGTGTCGCCGGCAGCGCAGCGCGGGCAGAGCGTCTCGACCCGCTCGACGTGCGGGTAGAGCACCACGCCCTCGGGCAGCGCGCCCGCGAGCGCCTCGACGTCGTTCGGCTTCTGCTGGAGCGCGACGAAGCGGAGGTTGCGCTCGTCGCCCTTCTTGAGCACGGCGATCAGCGGAAAGCGCGGGACCGGCACCCCGTCCCGCTCGCCCACGCTGACCGGCGCACCGTCCCAGAGGACCACGTCGCCGAAGTCGGCGATCGCCTCGCGGAAGGTCGGCGAGCGGATCACCCCGTGGCAAGGGCTGAGCGGCTGCGCCCACACGACCTCGAAGCCCGCCGCCTCGTCCGGCACCGAAGGCGTGAGCGCATGTCCGGCGCCGACCGTCGGCAGGCGCACCTCGACCGGATCGAGCCCGCTCACGAAGGGAAGCTCGCGCTCCCCGGCGCGCGCCTCGAGGCCGAGCGCGCGCCAGATCGCCGCCGCCTCCGCGCCGCGGCCGAGCGCCGTGGCGGCGATCGCGAGGTTCCAGAGGATCGGCCGCCGATCGCCGGAGAGCGCGCGGGCTCGCTGGCCCGCCTCGAGCGCGGCCGCGAAGTCGCGCGCGTGCTTGTGCACGAGAGCCAGATCGTAGTGCCACTCGCCGCGATCGGGGTCGAGCGAGAGCGCCCGCTCGAGCGTCGCGATCGCCTCCGCGTGGCGACCCGGACCGAGCGCCCGCAGCGCGTTCGCGCGGAGGGCGAGCAGCCGTCCGCCGACATCGGGCGCGGCCCGCTCGTCGGGCGAGAGCTTCCCATACGCGCGAGCGGCGGCGGAGGCCGCGAGCGACGCGGCCGCCTCGAGCGGGGGCTCGTCGATCGGGCGTCGCTCGCAGGCGCGGATCAGCGCGTCGCAGCACGCGCCGACCAAGAGCGGATCGGCGGGCCAGCGCTCCACGATCGTCCGGGCCTCCTCGACGAGCGCCGGTCGCCCCGGGCTGGTGCGGAGCGCCTCCGCCCACACCCGCGCCACGTCGAGCTCGCTCGGCAGCCGATCGCGGAGCGGCTCGAGGCTCGCCCACAGGCTCTCCCGATCCTCGGCCTCGGTCGCGCGCCGGAGCGCAGTGGAAACGTCGTCGCCGCTCATCGCGGCCGAACTATCACACGGGTCGCTCCGCTGCACGACGGCATCCCGGCACCTGCAGACGGCAGCAGGTGTCGGCCTACGGTCGCTCCGCTTCGCTCCTTGGTCCGATCGCGCAGGCTCTTTAAGGCGCCGGATCCGCAGGGCGCTCGGCGAGCGTGACGACCGCCTCGCCGCTCAGCACGCCCGGGCCCACGGTCACCGTCAGCACCGCGCGCTGGCCAGGCCGGAGGTGGCCGATGACCGAGGTCAGATCGCGCATGGACCTCACCCGATGGCCATCGACGGCGACGATGATGTGCCCGGTCCACGGGATCCCGCGCTGGGTGATCCCGGGCGGCGGCGTGTCGCTCGCGCCGGCGAGGCCCGCGTCGTCCGCCGGGCTGCCCGGGATGACCTGGCGGATGCGGACGCCCGCGACGCCGCGGGTGCGGAAGTCGTCGCCGAGGATCCCGAGGTACGCGCTGTTGCTCGGCGGCGCCTCTGGCGGATCGCTGAGCGCCTCTCGGGTGCGAGGCTCCGCCGGTCGCTCCGCGTGCAGCTCCTGCCGGCGCTGGCGGGCCGCCTCGAGGAGGCTCGCGACGTGGCTCGAGGGCACGGCGAAGCCGATCCCGTGGCTGCCGCCGGTGCGCGAGAGGATGGCGGTGTTGACGCCGATGACCTCGCCGCGCGCGCTCACCAGCGGCCCGCCCGAGTTGCCGGGGTTGATCGGCGCGTCGGTCTGGATCAGGCGTCGCACCGAGCCGCCGCCGAGCGCCGAGCCCGGCGGCACGTCGCGCAGCGCGCTCACGATGCCCTGTGTGAGCGTTCCCTCGAGGCCGAAGGGGCTGCCGAACGCGAGGACCGTCTGCCCGACCGCGATCGCCTCCGAGTCGCCGAGCGAGAGCGGGCGCGCGGGGACCTCCCCCTGCACGGCGAGCACCGCGAGGTCGTGATCGGGCGAGTCCAGGAGCACCGTCGCCGACCGCCTCGTGCCGGAGGAGAAGTGCACCTGCACGCCGTAGCGGCGAGCGGGCCGGATCACGTGGGAGTTGGTCACGATCCAGCGCTCGCTGCCGACCACGAAGCCGGAGCCCGTCGAGGGACCCGCGATGACCGAGACGGTCGACTCCTGCAGGCGCCTCGCGACCTCGATGCGCCGTTGGTCGGTCAAGTCCTGCGCGCTGAGGGGAGCGGCGGAGAGGACGGCGAGGGTCAGCGCGCAGGCAGCCCAGGCGCCGTGGCGGGCGGTTCTCGCGTTCAGGATGTCCATCGTCTCCTTCCTTCGAGCCTCACCCATAGATGGCCAAGGTGAGCGCTCGATTCAACCTGCCCCGAGGTCAAATGTTCCGCTCCCGGCGCGGCACGCCTCTGTTGCCGTGCCGTGGCGGGGTAGGCTAGCCTCCATCACGTAGTTTGCCGCCTCGAGGAGAGCACGTTGCATAGGTACGCGGTCGGTGTCACCGACATCGGCAGGCGGCGCACGTCCAACGAGGACGCGTTCCTGCTCGACGACGAGCTCGGCCTGTACGTGGTCGCCGATGGGATGGGCGGCCACGCCGCCGGCGAGGTCGCCAGCCGCGAGGCGGTCGACACGGTGATGGGCATGGTCCGCCGCGGTCACGAGACCGTGGAGCGCTTCGGTCGAGAAGGTCCGACCGAGGACAACGTGCGCGCGGTGCAGCGGCTGCTCGAGAGCGCCGTGCAGGCCGCGACCTACATGGTCTTCGCGATCGCCGAGAACGACCCCGACCAGAAGGGGATGGGCACGACGGTGAGCGCGCTGCTCCTGACGGCCGATCACGGCGTCATCGCGCAGGTCGGCGACAGCCGCATCTACCTCTTGCGCGAGGGTCAGGTCTACCAGCTCACCGAGGACCACACGCTCGTCGCGTGGCAGGTGAAGCAGGGGATCATCTCCGAGGCCGAGGCCGCGCTCTCGCCGCACAAGAACGTCATCACGCGGGCGGTGGGCAGCCGAGACTACGTGCAGGTCGACACGCACTGCATCGAGATCGGCGCGGGGGACCGCTTCCTGCTCTGCTCGGACGGCCTCCACGGCTACCTCTCGGAGCAGGAGATCGCGCCGATCCTCGGGCTCGGCGCGCAGCTCGCGGCCAACCGCCTGATCGAGCTCGCGAACTCGCGCGGCGGCCGCGACAACATCACCGCGGTGGTCGTCGAGATCGAGTAGCTCAGCTGGCTGGCGCGCGCCTTCGCGCGTCGCGGTCGCGCTCGAAGAGGAGACTCTGGCGCGAGCGCATGGGCACCTCGTGACCGCGGATGAAGATCTGGCGCGCCCAGGTCGTGACCTCGAAGGCGCCGGTCCACACCACGCACAGACAGCGACGTGATCGATGATCGCGCGACGGCTTCAGAACGCATGGCGGCGCGAGCATCGCACAGGGCAGAGCCGCGGTGCTGCGAGCATGGCAGGCTCCGTGCGCGATGCGGGCGCCCGAGGACGGAACGGTGGAGCGGTGGGCCTGGGACTACGTCTCGGCGACGTCGCTCGCCGCGAAGCTCGCGCCTCCGCCGCGGCCCGATCGCTGGGAGGC
>JAEZBP010001215.1 GCA_023427125.1 Pseudomonadota bacterium
GGGCCCTGTCGACCAACGGCATCGCTGCGCGATGCCTGGTCTCCGACTTGGCCGGACGCCGGGAACTTGAGCGACAGCCTCTGAGGCGGTCGAGCGGCGCGGCCTCGCTGTCGATGGCATCGGCTGAGAGAGGAGCGCTCAGCCGAGGCTCGGCCGGCTCTTCGGGAAGACGAGGGTCGCCAGCGCGTGCTCGAGGGTGCGGGGGGTGCGCTCGTCGGTGTCGCGGCGGCGGCGGTTCTCTTCGGCGACGCGGAGGCGCTCGACCGGGGTCGGGTCCTTCAGCATCTTGGTCATCGCCTCGTGCATCTTCCGGCGCGCCTCGTGGACCCGCCAGGCGATCGTGCCCTCGGCGGTGTCGAGGACGACCGCAGCCTCCTTGTACGAGAGGCCCTGCAAGAGGGTCAGCGCGATCGTCGTCCGCAGGAGCGGACTCAGCGAGTCGAAGGCCCGCAGGAGCGTGGTGTAGGTCTCGCGCAGCTCGATCGCGCGCCGCGGATCGCCCCCCGAGTCGACGGCGAGCGCCATCGTGAGGCGAGGGTCGTCGATGCTCATCGTGATGCGCCGGCGCTGGTCGCGGCGGGCGTTGAGCGCGCGGTTCAGCGCGATCCGGTAGAGCCAGGTGAAGAACTCGCTGCGCCCCTCGAAGCGATCGATGTTCTTGTACGCGCGGAGGAATGCGTCCTGCGTGATGTCGTCGGCCTCGCTGCGGCTCCCGGTGAGGTGGAGCGCCAGCGCGAAGATCCGCGGCCGATACCGGCGGATGAGGGCGTCGAACGCGCCGGGGTCGCCGTTCTTGGCGGCCTCGACCAGCGCAGCCGCCTCCATCCCACGGAGCTCGGCGTCCGTCAGGGGTAGATGCTGCGGGTTTCCGGGCACGTTGTCGGTCTCGGGAGCCACAGTGAGCCTTCGACGCACACGTCTGGGGCGTCTTGGGTCGAAAATGCGCGCGCGCGCAGCGCGGGCAGGAAGGATTCCACGCGGTGGTCCGGGGCTCCGCGTGGCTGGGCGAACAGGCGAGATCTACCGGAGGTCGCCGAGAAGATCGAGCCTCCCTCCCGAGGGCCGTCCGCGCGGGGCTCTCCTTGATCCCCTCGGGGC
Source organism: Pseudomonadota bacterium (assembly GCA_023427125.1). Classification (GTDB taxonomy): domain Bacteria; phylum Myxococcota_A; class Polyangia; order Polyangiales; family Sandaracinaceae; genus JAEZBP01. Next base: position 1,099 of record JAEZBP010001215.1, read on the forward strand.
GATCTGTTAGGAACGACCTCTTCGCGCCGCAGGCGCCGCTCTCTTTCGTGTAATTCCAGTAGCTTACGGGATTCTGCGCGAGCGCGACGCAAGGCACCGACATGCTGTTCGACTGGCTCTACGGCCTCTTCTCGAACGATTTGGCCATCGACCTCGGGACCGCCACCACGTTGATCTACGTGAAGGGGCGCGGGATCGTCTCGTGCGAGCCGTCGGTCGTCGCCGTCCAGCAGGACGCCCGCGGGGGGAAGAAGGTCCTGGCGGTCGGGAAGGAAGCCAAGGAGATGCTCGGCCGGACCCCGGGCAACATCCAGGCGGTCCGACCGCTGCGCGACGGAGTCATCGCCGACTTCGAGATCACCGAGGCGATGCTCCGCTACTTCATCAAGCGCGCGCACAACCGCAGCACGCTGGTGAAGCCGCGCATCATCATCTGCGTGCCCTTCGGGATCACCGAGGTCGAGAAGCGCGCGGTCAAGGAGAGCGCGGAGAGCGCCGGCGCGCGCGAGGTCTTCCTCATCGAGGAGCCGATGGCCGCCGCGATCGGCGCCGGGCTGCCCATCACCGAGCCGAGCGGCAACATGGTCGTCGACATCGGGGGCGGGACCACCGAGGTCGCGGTCATCTCGCTCGCCGGGATCGTCTACTCGCAGTCCGTGCGGGTCGGCGGCGACAAGATGGACGAGGCGATCGTCGCCTACATGAAGCGCAAGTACAACCTGCTGATCGGCGAGCAGAGCGCCGAGCGCGTGAAGTGCACGATCGGCAACGCGTACCCCGGCGAAGAGGTCGAGACCATGGAGGTCAAGGGGCGCGACCTCGTGGCTGGCGTGCCCAAGACCGTCCTCGTCAACAGCGAGGAGATCCGCGACGCGCTGAGCGAGCCGATCAACACCATCGTCGAGGCGGTGATGAGCGCGCTCGAGCGCACCCCGCCCGAGCTGAGCGCCGACATCGTCGACAAGGGCATCGTCCTGACGGGCGGCGGCTCGATGCTGAAGAACCTCGACGTCCTGCTGCGCGAGGAGACGGGCCTGCCGGTGATGGTCTCCGACGACCCGGTGAGCGCGGTCGTGCTCGGCAGCGGCAAGACGCTCGACCACCTCGATCTGCTGCGCGAGGTGACGATCAGCTGAGCTCGGCGAACGGCGCCCCGATCACCAGCAGGCCTCGAGGATCAGGTACTCCTCGCCGCTCATCTGGGCGATGACCGCGTCGGTGGCGCACGCCGGGGGGCTCGCGATGCACGAGACCCAGGTGTCGTATACGCCGACGCAGCCAGCGGCCGGCGCGATCGTAGCCTTGGGCGGCATCGTGCCACCCTTGGCCCGCTGAGATCGAGGCCTGATCCGCTTGCTCAGCCGGCGAGGACGATCTACGGATGTGGGCCGCTCCGCCGGCCAGGGAATGAGATCGGGCTCCTCGACCGTCGAGAGCTGCCCCGCACATCAGGTTCGCCGTGAGCTCCTTCAAGCGATTTCGCGACGCCGCCATCTGCGTCGCCCTGTTGGCGATCCCCTTCTTCTTCCTGAACGCCAACCTCAAGGACCCGGAGAGCACGAACGCGCTCGATCGGACGGTCCTGACCATCAGCGCGCCGGTGCAGATGGTGGCCGCGACCACCGCCCGCTGGTTCTCGGGGGTGTGGCAGGACTACGTCTACCTCGTCGACGTCAAGAGCGAGAACGATCGCCTGCGCGCGGAGAACGCCCGGCTCGCGGAGGAGAACCGGCGCCTCAAGCCGGAGGCGCTCGAGAACCGCAGGCTGCGCTCGCTCCTCCAGCTGCGAGAGCGCATCGGCGGCGAGCTGATCGGCGCCCAGGTCGTGGGGCGCGACGTCTCGCACTTCTTCCGGGTGACGCGGGTCCGCCTCGATCGCGGCGAGCGCGATCGCGTGCGGCCCGGCATGCCCGTGATCACCTCGGAGGGCCTGGTCGGACAGATCCGGCGGGTGTGGGACGGCCGCTACAGCGACGTGCTGCTCACGGTCGACCGGACCAGCGCGATCGACGTGGTGATCCAGCGTACCGGCGCGCGCGGGATGCTGCGCGGCAGCGGCGAGGACGACCGCTACCTCGCGCACATCCAGTACCTGCGTCGCGAGGACGACATCCGCGTCGGCGACCTCGTGCACACCTCGGGCCTGGGGCAGCGCTTCCCCGCGTCGATCCTGGTCGGCCGGGTCACGCGCATCGTGCGGCGCGAGTTTGGCCTCTACCAAGAGGCGGAGATCACGCCCGCGGTGAACTTCTCGAGCCTCGACGAGGTGCTGATCCTCACGGAGGGCTCCCGCGAGCGCAGCCTCTCGGAGCGCGGCGACGGCGAGGCCCGGGAGCCGAGCGAGGAGCCGTGAGGAACGCGGCCTACGTGCTGCTCGGCTTCTCGCTGCTGGTCCTCCACGCCGCAGTGGGCGCGCTCGTGCCTTTCGGCGCCTTCGCGCCGAACCTCATCCTCCCGATCGTCCTCTACCTCGGCGTCGCCCCCGACGTGCACATCGTGCGCGGCGCGGCGCTCTCGTTCGTGCTCGGTTATCTTCTGGACCTCTTCTGCGGGAGCCCGATGGGGCTCTCGACCTTCGTGATGGTCGCGACGTTCATGGTCACGCGCGGCGCCGGGCTGAACCTCTTCATGCGTGGGCCGCTCTTCCAGCTCATCCTGACGTTCGCCTTCGGCGTGCTGACCAGCGGCGCCGTCCTCGCGCTCCGCGCGATCTTCGAGCCGCCGGCGCCCTTCCCGATCCCCACAGTCACCGACACCGCGCTCTCGCTCGTCCTCGGCTCGGCGGTCACCGCCGCGCTCTCGCCGATCTTGTTCCTCGGCGTCCGCCGGATGGACGCGCTCGTGACACGCAAGCGCGAGGAGGCGGCCGCGTGACGCTGCTCTCCGTGCGCCGCGAGGTCGGCGAGTTCCGCAAGCGCTACAAGTGGATGGCGCTCGTCGTGCTGCTGGCGTTCACCGTCTTGCTCGGTCGCATCGTGCAGCTCCAGCTCGTCGATCACGATCACTGGGCCGGCATCGCGAACGAGAACATCACGCGGACGATCGGCATGCCGGCGACGCGGGGGATCATCCGAGACGCAGAGGGCCGCGTCGTCGCGACCAACCGCGCCGCCTACAACGTCTACGTCACGCCGCAGTACCTCGCGCCGGGCGACCTGCGGCGCCTCGCCGAGCTCATGGGGCTCGACGCGGAGCAGCGGCGCCGGCTCGAGCAGCGCGTGGCCGAGGTCGCGCCGCGCCGGCGCTCCCATCAGATCCGCGTGTTCAGCGACATCCCGCGCGATCAGCTCGCGGCGATCGAGACGCACGAGCAAGACCTCTGCCTCCGCACGACGAGCAGCAACCCGGTGCGCTTGCCCTGCCTGGCGACCGCGACCGAGCCCGTGCGGACCTATCCCTTCGCCTCGCTCGGGGCTCACGCGCTCGGGTACCTGAACGAGATGAGCGCCGAAGAGCTCGCGCGCCTGCGCCCTCACGGCTACCGGCTCGGCGATCGCATCGGGCGCACCGGCATCGAGCGCGCGTGGGAGACCTTCCTCCGCGGGCGCCGCGGCTATCGGCGTGTGTACGTCGACGTGCGAGGCCGTGAGGTCGAGCGCGCGGCCGGTCCGGGCGACGATCGACCGGTGCGGCGCGAGCCGGTCCCCGGTCGCGACCTCGCGCTCACGATGGACATGGAGCTGATGCGGCTCATCGATCGCGCCTTCGGGGGGCACCCCTCGGGCGCCGCGGTCGTGGTCGACGTCCGCACCGGCGCGATCCGCGCCCTCTACTCCAAGCCGTCCTACGATCTCGGCGCGTTCTCGAGCGGGATCAGCCACACCGACTACGGTCGCCTTCGCGACGATCCCTTCCGCCCGCTGATCGACAAGACGATCTACGAGAGCTACTTCCCGGGCTCGACGATGAAGCCGATCAGCGCCCTGGCGGCGCTCACCGACGGCATCCTCGATCCCAACGAGCGCGTGGAGTGCACGCGCACCTACTACCTCGGGCGAACTCCGTTCGGGTGTACCGCAGCGCACGGCGAGGTCGGCATGCGCGAGGCCCTCGTGCAGTCGTGCAACGTCTACTTCTATCGGCTCGCCGAGCAGGTGGGGCTCGACCGGCTCGCGCGCGTGGCGCACGACTTCGGCCTCGGGCGCCGCGCCGGGGTGGGCATCAACACGGAGGCGGCGGGCTTCATCCCCACGCGCAGCTGGTACGAGCGCGTGGGCCGCACGTACCGGCCCGGCTACGCGCTGAACACCGCCATCGGCCAGGGCGACGTGAAGGTCACGCTGGTCCAGCTCGCGCTCTCGTACGCCGCGATCGCGAACGGCGGGACTCTCTACGTGCCGCAGCTCATCGAGCGAGTCACCGCGCCGGACGGAACCGTCGTCGAGGAGCTCGAGCCGCGGGTGCGGCGGCGCGTGCACGTCGACCGATCGCACCTCGCGCTGGTGGTCGACGGCCTCTACGGCGCGGTGAACAACCCCGGAGGCACGGCCTACGACGCGCGCGTGGTCGGCGGCGTCTCCGTCGCGGGCAAGACGGGCACCGCGCAGGTCTCGCAGCGCGCGCGCCTCGACGAAGATCCGAACCGCGCCTGGTACTACCGCCGCGCCCACGCCTGGTTCGCCGGCTTCGCGCCCGCCGACGATCCGCAGGTCGCGATCGTGGTGCTCGTCGAGCACGGCGGCGCCGGCGGCCGGCAGGCGGCGCCCATCGCGATCAACATCCTCTCGGAGTACCTCGGCGGCCAGACGACCACGGCCGCCGCGAGCGACGGCGAGCCTCCGACGCGCCTCGCGCACAGGCACTGAATGCCTACGATCGGCAAGGGGCTCCGCGACAACTTCGACTGGCCGCTCTTCGTGACGGTGGCCGCCGTCGCGGTGATCGGCGTGACCAACCTCTACAGCGCGACCAGCGCGGCGCGCGAGGCGCTGCAGGACCTCTACATCCAGCAGATCTACTGGCTGACGCTGGGCGCCGGCGTCGCGGTGCTGATCGTCGCCATCGACTACCGGCACTTCGAGCGCTTCGGCTACGCGGCCTACGGCGTCGGCATCGTGCTCCTGGTGCTGGTCTTCCTGCTCGCGCCCGAGATCCGCGGCTCGCAGCGCTGGTTTCGCGTCGGCGGTTTCTCGCTCCAGCCGAGCGAGATCATGAAGATCCTGGTCATCATCGCGCTCGCGAAGTACCTGCACAACGATCCCAAGACCGACGGGCGCACGCTCAAGGATCTAGTGATCCCGGGGATGATCCTCGCCGCGCCGATGGGCCTGATCCTGGCGCAGCCTGATCTCGGCACCGCCTTGATCGTCGCGTTCATCTTCGGCTCGGTCATGCTCCTGACGAACCTGAAGATCCGCTCGCTCTTCACGCTGCTTGCCGTCTTCGTCGCGAGCGCGCCGCTCACGTGGACCTACCTGCTGAAGGACTATCAGCGCGAGCGGGTCACCACGTTCCTGAACCCCGAGGCGGACATCCTCGACAGCGGCTGGCACGCGCACCAGTCGATGGTGGCCATCGGGAGCGGCGGCTTCTGGGGCAAGGGGTTCATGCAGAGCACCCAGAACCAGCACCGCTTCCTGCCCGACCAGCAGACGGACTTCCCGTTCCCGGTGTGGGCCGAGGAGCAGGGCTTCCTCGGCGTGCT